>JALZAV010000083.1 GCA_030948145.1 Candidatus Dormiibacterota bacterium | reverse complement strand
ATCCACCACGTCGACTGCGGTACCAGCGGCGGCGTGTGGGGAATCGACCGGGGCTACTGCCTGATGATCGGAGGCGAAGCCGATGTCGTCGAGCACCTCAGTCCGATCTTTGCGACCATCGCCCCAGGCATTGACTCAGCGCCGCGAACCGAGGGCCGAACCGGAGAGGCCAATCCAGCCGAGCACGGGTTCCTGCACTGTGGTCCGAACGGCGCCGGGCATTTCGTGAAGATGGTCCACAACGGCATCGAGTACGGGATGATGGCCGCTTACGCCGAAGGACTCAATATCCTGCGCAACGCCAATGCCGGCAACCGTAAGGCTGAAGCTGACGCCGAGACGGCGCCGATGGAGAATCCAGAGTTCTATCAGTTCGACATCGACACCACGGCGGTAGCCGAGGTGTGGCGGCGGGGCAGCGTCATCGAGTCCTGGTTGTTGGACCTGACTGCCGCCGCTTTGTTCCACTCCCCTGACCTGACCGAGTTCGCGGGCCGGGTTTCGGACTCTGGAGAGGGCCGGTGGACCTCGATCGCGGCAATTGACGAAGGCGTTCCCGCTCCGGCGCTCACCAACGCTCTCTACTCCCGTTTCTCCTCCCGGGGGCTGGACGACTTCGCCGACAAAGTGCTCTCGGCCATGCGCAAGGGCTTCGGCGGCCACGACGAGAAGAAGTCCTGACTCCGTCAAAGTCCGGATGAAAATCCTCGCGATCGATGTCGGCGGCAGCCACATCAAAGTCCTGGCGACGGGGCGCACCAAGCGAATCAAGATTCGATCCGGTCCGAAGATGACCGCCACGCAGATGGTGCGAGACGTTCTCCAGGCGACGGCCGGATGGAGCTACGAGGTCGTTTCGATCGGCTATCCCGGGCCGGTGCTGAACGGCAAGCCGGTGAGCGAACCGAGCAATCTGGGAGGCGGATGGGTCGGCTTCGACTTCACGAAGGCGTTTGGCCATCCAGTCCGCGTGATCAACGACGCCGCTATGCAGGCTCTGGGCAGTTACAAAGGCGGCCACATGCTCTTCCTCGGGCTGGGCACAGGGCTCGGCTCCGCGCTCATCGTCGACGGCGTGCTCGAACCGATGGAGCTGGCGCACCTGCCTTACAAGAAAGGACAGACATACGAAGATCGGGTCGGAAAAGCCGCCCTGAAACGATTCGGTAAGAAGAAGTGGCGCCGCCACGTCGCCCACCTGGTGGCGCGATTGAAAGCGGCCTTGCAAGTCGAGGACGTAGTCGTCGGCGGCGGCAACGCGAAGAAGCTGCACACACTGTCGAAAGGCGTCCGGCTCGGCTCCAACGCAGATGCATTCGCCGGCGGCTATCGGCTGTGGAAGAATCGTGCCTGAGCCTCAATCGGACGCCTTGGTGTTGTTCGGCGCGACCGGGGATCTCGCCTACGAGCAGATCTTCCCCGCTCTGCTGGCCATGACTCATCACGAGCGGCTCGACATCCCGGTGGTCGGCGTTGCGAAGCCCGACTGGACGGTCGAACAACTGCGTGCTCGTGCCCGAGAGAGCATCGCCGCGCATGGAGACGTGGACCAGGAGGCATTTGGCAGGCTGACCGAGCGTCTCTCCTACGTGGCCGGCGACTACCGGGAACCAGCCACCTTCGACAAGCTGGTGCGAGCGCTCGGCTCGGCCAAGCGGCCGCTCTTCTACCTGGCGATCCCACCGAGCCTGTTTGGCACCGTCGCGTCGGGTCTTGCCAAGGCCGGGATCGCCGCGCACGGTCGCGTGATCGTGGAAAAGCCCTTCGGTCGAGATCTCGCTTCGGCGAAAGCGCTGAACTCTGTGCTCCACAGATCGTTTCCCGAGCCAGCGGTTTATCGCGTCGATCATTTCCTGGGCAAGGAGGCGGTGCAGAACGTCCTCTACTTCCGGTTCGCCAATTCGTTTTTGGAACCGATCTGGAACGCAGACCACGTCGAGAGCGTGCAGATCACGATGGCGGAAGAGTTCGGCGTGCGCGGCCGCGGCGGCTTCTATGAGGAAGTTGGTGCCATTCGCGACGTCTTCCAGAATCATTTGCTGCAGGTCCTCTCGCTGCTTGGGATGGATCCCCCCAAGTCGGGTAAGGGCGATGCGATCGATGCTGCCAAGGTCGCCCTGCTCAAGGCCGTACGTCCCCTTCGCCAAGTCGATGTTGTGCGCGGCCAGTATCGTGGCTATTTGTCCGAGAAAGGGGTCGCGGCGAGCTCGCGTGTCGAAACTTTTGTCGCCGCCCGGCTTGCGATCGAGAACTCTCGGTGGACCGGGGTGCCGTTTTTGATCCGCACCGGCAAATGCCTGGCCGCAACTTTCACCGAGGTGCACGCCACGTTCAAGAAGCCGGCGCACGGCCTGTTCGATTCAAACGCGGCCGGGCACCAAAACGAGATCTCTTTTCGGTTGAGCCCGGATGTCACCATCACTCTGGCGACTCGAATCAAAAAGCCAGGGGAAGCGATGATCGGTGAAGACGCACGTTTGGTCGAACACGCCAACCCTGGCGACGAGATGGAACCGTACGAGCGCCTGCTCGGCGACGCGCTGCACGGGGACGGGACGCTGTTCGGGAGCGAAGCCGGCGTCGAGGCAGCGTGGCGCATCGTGGACCCGGCGCTGAAGAGCGACGAGCCGCCGCACGAATATGACCGCGGAAGCTGGGGACCAGCCGAAGCGGAGCGGATCGCGGCTAACGTCGGCGGTTGGGTCAAGCCACGATAGCTCCGGCCATATGAACCTGGACAGGCGCTCACACATGCCATGACGACTGACGTGCGGGGAGAATGGATACCTGCCCATCGCCGGGTACGGCATCATCGGCGACTGCCGCGCTCGGTGGCGCTGGTCGGGGTGGACGGCAAGCAGATTGCGCTCGTAAGTGGAGTGCGCCCACACACCGGCCAGGCAGTCCGCGGGTAACTCAACACGCACCGATCGTGAGTTGGCTTGTGAACGGAATCGAGGCGGACAAGTTCGGGGGAGGGTTCAACCGCGGTGATGAGTGTGCCTGCGGCCGAGGAACCACACGAGGGCTTTACGGCCCGGCCCCAGACAATGGAGATCGAAGATGGCTTGTGGCGTCGTCGTAGACTCGGGTCACTTCCTGAAACAAGAGGAGAGCAACAATGGCCGCAACGCTGAAGCTGACGCATAAAGCAATCGGAGTCGAGGTCCGACGTGGCACGTACGACATCGTGGTTGACGGTCAGCGTGCCGGATCGGTCGAAATGAACGACACGACCGAGATACCACTCGAACCTGGACGTCACACCCTCCAAGTTCGGAGTGGCCGAAACTCCAGCCGAACTCAGACCTTCGACGCCGCCGAGAGCCAAACCATCGCCTTCCGATGCACCGGAAAGAGTTTTCTGCCGATATTCCTCGCGTCCTTCGTCGTCCCCAGCCTGGCGCTCCAGCTCCGCCGTCAAGCCGATGATCCGTCTCTGTGACGACATCGTCGCAGGCCGAGATCAAGCGGGGACAAACTTCGTTCGAAGGGGCGCTGATTGATTTCTGCCAACGCGACAGCGGCGAGCTGTGCGGCGGTCGGCGACCAGCAACCTGAAGGCCCGGTCGAAGACGACGAAACTGGCCAGATTCTAAAGTCGGGTTCGAGCACGCCCGTGCGCGGTCGAGTTCAGTACACGGTCGGCTGCTTGACACATCGCCACCCAATGCGTGCAGGCACGAATCGGATGCAGGCCGCATGCGAGGAGCTCAATCGAGTCGATCGTCGCCCGCCACCGGCACCCGCAGCAGGCACAGCACGTTGCATCACCGTGAATCACAAGGACCACGCTACACAGCGGGCAGCAGCCGGCCAGCAGCGTCCGACCGGCATCGGAGTCTCCAACGCTAGACAGGGAGGATCCACCTCACCGTCGTTACGTCTGGACCGCTGAAATAGATCTCGCCGTCGGATGCCGTCATCGCCACGCATGAGACTGAGTTTGACCTCGGTCTCGAAGCAGTGGTCCTCAAGACAGGTCCCGCCGCGCGAAGACTGCGGTGCCCATGACGAAAAGAACCAGGCTGACTATCACAGGCAAGACCCATGCGTGCCACGTCAGCCCGTTTCGTAAAGGATCGGTGCCAAGTAGCCAGTGCCACGGCGACGCCTCACGGATTGGCTGGAGCACCTTGACTTGGGCGGCAAGCCCCTCGATCACGAATCCCACCAAAGCTACAGCGGATGCAGTCGATATCGCGATGGATCGACGGCCGCTTGCGGCGCCGACAGCGAAGGCGAGCGAGGCGAAGCTAAGCGCCAGCAGAGCGGTGGCCGTCGTGGCTGCGACTATCTGCCCCAAGCTTAGGCCCTTGGAAAGACCGACTGCGGGGGCAAGGAGCGCTATGACGGCTGATGAGACCAGCGTCAAGACTGCGAGGAGTAAGACAAGCGCACCGGCACGTTCTGCTGCCACGCGGATCCGGCTCACCGGGTTGGACAACAGCAACTCAAGGGTTCCGGCAGCCTCGTCCCCGCTAATGCACCACGCCGCCAGACCGATGCCGAACACCAGCAACATCACCGGCAGGACGTTGGCAAAGTACTGGCTGTTCAGGTACCCGACCGGGGAGGTCAACGGACTGCCAGGGTCCAGGCCGAGTGCCGCCTGTACACCTGGCGGCAGGCCGGCGAACGTTTTGTCGAGCGCGCTATTGTCACGCACTGTCGGGTACGCAAGAGCCAAGAGAGCGGCAAAGCCGACCAGGCCAAGGCTCCACCAAAGCGTACTTATCCGTCGTCGCCAGAGCACCTGGCGGAGCACTGACAGCATGTCAGGTCACCTCCGGAGCATGGTCATAGAGCGAGATAAAGAGATCCTCCAGGTCATCGCCCGCGCTGCGCACCCGTAACAGACCGGGACCTCTCAGTGCTGCCTCCATGGCCGGACCTGCGGCTCCATCGACCGCGATGGTGGCGGTGTCGCCGCGAACCTCAGCCTCGACAACGCCCGGAACTCCTTTGAACAGCTCTGCGGTGATCGGAGCGGAGAATCGGAGCTCGAGCCGATGGCGAGCGCGATCCAGGAGCTCACGTACCGGGGACACTGTCACCAACTTGCCCTCGCGAATGATCGCCAGCTTCAGTGCCGCCCTCTCAACCTCGGGCAGTACGTGCGAGGAAAAGAGGACTGCAGCTCCCCGATCTGCAGCCTCATGGACGAGATCAAGGAATTCGCGCTGGATCAGGGGATCGAGTCCAGTCGTGGGCTCGTCGAGGATCAGAACGTCAGGATCGTGCTGAAAGGCCTGAACCAGGCCGATCTTTTGCCGGTTGCCCTTGGACAGCTTGCCGAAGGCCCGGCCCGGATCGAGATGCAATCGCTCGACCAGCTCGCCAATGCGCGCACGGTTGTAGTTTTGTCGCAGCTCACCGAACCAGGAGAACAACTCATTTCCGGTCATCGCTGGGTCGATCCGGAAGTCGCCGGGCAGATAGCCGACGCGGCGTCGGATTGCGGTATCGCGAGCCGCCGATCCACCAAGCACGGTGGCCGCTCCGGAAGTTGGTCGAATGAACCCCATGAGCAAGCGGATCGTCGTCGTCTTCCCGGCTCCGTTGGGCCCGAGGAAACCAACCACCTCGCCCGGTCGGACCTCAATGGTCAGATCCGAGACGGCTATGAGCTTGCCGAAACGCTTGGTGAGCCCCTTCGTCGCGATCGAGGGCTGCATGCCGCCGTCACTCATTTCCGAACCACCCCGGTGAGCAGAATGTCGAGCGCCTTGCGTATGTTGGCCCAGCGGAAGCCCGAGGCGTCGAGTCCACCGTGGAGCAGCAGACCATCGGCGAGAGCCAGCAGGAGCGAGGCGAACGCATTGGCGGGGATCTCCTCTAACTCGCCGTTGGCGATGCCAATCTCGATCCAAGTGCGGAGGCGCCCGCGGCGGCGCTGCACGACTTCGGCGAATCGCGCGCGCACCGCCTGCTCGGTCATCATCGCCGTCCAGAGGTCCGCGCGAACCTGAACATGGGCCGGATCCTCCCCCTGTGCGAGCGCAGCGCGGGTGAACCGACGCAATCGTTCCGCACTTCCGAGCTCCTTTGTTTCCAACTCATCGAGAACCAGGTCAACCGCGCCGGCGTCTTCTTCCATGAGCGCCAGAAGCAGCGCCTGCTTGCTGTCGAAGTAACCGTAGAACGCGCCTTTGCTCAGCCCAGTTTCCGCACATACGTCGTCAACCGTCGTATCGCGGTAGCCCTTGCGGGCAGCACACCGCCAGGCGCCTTGGATGAATTGCTGCCTTCGCTCATCCCTAACCGCCTCCGAAATGCGCGGCATTGATCCCCATCATAAAACGGACCGGTCGGTTTGGTTGGTTCGGGACTCGGAATCACGCCCATTCATGAAGTCGAGGGTTGATCACGAGCGGACCGATCTGCGCCAAGCTCAGGAAGCTCGGGATCGGAGCCACCGGCATCCCTCACCGGTGACCAATGATGGCTTGACCGAGTGCGAGTGTGACAGCTCGTTCACTCAGTGATGTCGACGGAGTTTGCGTCGAATGGCCGAGCGCGCAGATGTCATCACGATTCGGGGAAGCAACCAGCCAGCAGCGACCTCGCCAATGGCTGACTCGTCTTAAGTCGTTTCTAGAAGAATCTCACCTAGGTTGAAGGATCGATCTGTCGGCCAACCTCATAGGACTGGCCTGCGCGTTTCGCTGCATACATGGCGTCATCAGCGCTACGCATCAGTGCAACAGCATTATCGCCACACTCGGGGTAGACAGCTATACCGACGCTTGCTTGAACCTGCACGGGCGTACCCCCGATGGAGAATGGATCGCTCAACGCCTTGCCTACCCTCTCCGCAGCTCCGACGCCGTGTGAAAGGCCGCCGTAGCCGGCCAACAGCACCGCAAACTCGTCCCCGCCCAGTCGTGCCAGGGTGTCGGATTCACGCAGTCGAGCAAGTAGCGCTTGGGTCACGAGCTCTAAGAGTTTGTCGCCCCCATGGTGGCCAAGGCTGTCGTTTATTGCCTTAAAGCCGTTCAAATCGAGGATCAAGACGCAGGCGCTCGCCCGTTGCCGCTCGGCCTGCCGGATGGTGTTCTCCAGTCGGTCCATGAAGAGTCGGCGGTTGGGAAGGCCCGTCAGCGGGTCATGCAAGGCTCCTTGTTCTGCCATGGCAAAGTTGACAGCGGCGTCCCGCCCGACCAACGCGATGACCAGCATCGTTGCCATTTCGGCGATTGCACTGACAACGCTGACCTGGCCTGGGATCGCTGCTGCCAACCGGGCTGCCAAGCCAGCCACAACGACCACGGCGATCAGCCGCGGGGAGAGGACGGCAGCAGCAACAGCGACCGGAACAACGCTGAGGGCCCCCGGGCTCACGTTGCGAGGACTTATCAGGTCCGCAAGCAGGATCAAAGCCAGCGAGACAAGGCAGACGGCAGTGATCCAGAGCCC
Organism: Candidatus Dormiibacterota bacterium; assembly: GCA_030948145.1. Lineage (GTDB taxonomy): Bacteria > Chloroflexota > Dormibacteria > CF-121 > CF-121 > JALYYC01. Next base: position 740 of record JALZAV010000083.1, on the reverse strand, counting down.
GCCCCACCCCCGAGCGAAGTCACGCAGTCGTGAATACGCCGGCCGGCCGACCTCGGGGGCAATCGGAGAACGGATACCAGTCGTCGTAGGCGGCGCTGACCTCTTTGCGCTTGAGGCGGAGAAGCGAGGCCCGCGCTTGGGATTTGGATTCACGATGCTGGACTATTGTGCGGGCGAATGGCGCTATCACGGGCCGGCGCAGCTCGGAAGGCCGGTGAGCGAACCGAGCAACCTCGGAGGCAGTTACAGAGGCGGCCGCATGCACTTCCTCGGGCTGGGCACGAGGCTCGGCTCCGCGCTCACCGTCGACGGCGTGCTCGAAACGCTGGAACTGGCATACCTGCCCCTTATATTGTCCAAAGGCGTGTGGCTAGGCAATCCTGGAAGCCTGGCGCTAATCGTCTACCAGGGGGCTATCCACGAGGTCTGGAGCGTCGTCGGCCAGGCGGCCCCATCGGTGGTAGCAATCGCGACATTCCCACGTCTTTGCCTCGTCACCGATCACGTCGCCGATGGCGATCGGCCCACCCCTCAGGGCTTCCCGCTGGGCCTCATCGAGGCCGTAGATCACCGGTATCACACGTTCAGATCCACAGTGGGGGCAACGGGCTGACGAGGACGGTGCCGGTGCGCTCATGAGCGTTACCTTGCCATACATTTGCCGCCCGCTCACGCTGAGGGTGAACTTGGCCCGCCAAATGGGGCACGACTTGCCGCCCGCCTTACGCGCTTAGGATTTG
>JALZAV010000004.1 GCA_030948145.1 Candidatus Dormiibacterota bacterium | reverse complement strand
GCATGGTCGGCCACCTCTTGAATGCCGTAGTCGGGGACATTGGCCACCCAGACGCCGTGCTCGGTCGCCGCCGCGACATCGATCGCGTCGACACCGACGCCGCAGCGAACAATGAGGCCGACCCGCCGCAGCAGCTGGATTGCGCTTCGTGGAAGCTGAAGGTAGGCGGCGATGATGACCTCCGCGTCGGCTGCCCGGCGGGCGACCTCCTCGGGGTCGAGGCCGTCCGGGAGGATCTCGTAGGGTGCGCCCGCGGCCTCGAGCGTGTCGATCGCGGGCTGGAGCATCCGCCCGGCGTCCGTGATTACGACCTTGCTAATGGGTCAAGCCTCCGTAGAGCTCGGGGCGCCGGTTCTGCAGGTACCGAAGCGCCTCGGCCGCCGGATGGGGCGCCGTGAGGTCGACCTCGCCGATGAGCACCTTGTCCTGGCGGCCGGCCATCGCGATCACGCCTCCGGTTGGGTCAACGATCGAGCTTTCGCCGAAGAAATGGCGGCCGTCGAGCTCCCCGACCGTGTTCGCGGTCGCGACGTAGATGCTGTTCTCCATGGCGCGGGCCCGGGTGTAAACGGCCTGGTAGGGCGCGTATGGATCCGTGCTGGCGGTCAACGTTACCAAGATGCGCGCGCCATCCAGGGCGAGCAGCCTGGCGGTTTCCGGAAACTCCAGGTCGTAGCAGATGGCGACGCCGATCCGTCCGAGGCTGGTGTCGATGGCGGACAGCCGCTCACCGGCGGCAAAAAGCTCGGCTTCCCGGCCGAAGAGATGGGTCTTCCGGTAGACATCGAGCAGGGATCCATCGCGCTCGATAAGCGCTGCGCTGTCGTAGATGGGTCCGTCTTCGCTCGATTCGGGCCACCCGTACACCGTCAGCAGGCCGGACTCGCGGGCGAGCGCCGAGAGCCTTTGAAGGCTGGGCCCGGTGCGCGGTTCCGCCAGGGCGTAGACGTCGTCGCCGAGCACGTACCCGGTCAATGAAAGCTCCGGAAAGACGATCGCCTGCGCGCCGGCTGAAGCGGCCTCGTGCATCGCGGCGGCCATGTGTTGGAGGTTGGCGTCCTTGTCCGCTCGGACCGCGCCCAGCTGTGCGACGGCGAGCAGAAATGGCTTCAACGGACCTCCCGGTCCGTATCATATGGGAAGTCAATGGCTGCAAAAAATCGCGTGCGATATCTCATCATCGGTGCCGGCGTTCATGGTCTTTCCACCGGATGGCATCTCGCGAAAGAGCTGAAGGCACGCGGCACGGGCTCGGGTGACGACGTTCTGATCATCGACAAAACCGGGATCGGCGCCGGCCCATCCGGCCTCGCTTGCGGCGTGGTTCGGAATAACTATTTCCAGCCGGCGATGCGCGCGCTGATGGCGCACAACGTCAAGGTCTGGGAGTCGGACCCGGAGGCGTTTCACTACCATCCCGTCGGCTTCATGCAGATCTCTCCCGAGGTGATGCATGCCGACGTGGCCCAGGTCTACGACGAGCAACGCGCGATCGGCTACGACTCGGTGTTCGTCGAGGGCGAGGCCGAGTGCCGCAAGTACATGTGCGAGATGTTCCCGGACTGGCAGGCGAGGGGCATCACCAGCGTCCTGCATGAGAAGAAGGGCGGCTACGCCGAGAACATGCACTCGATGAAGGCCCTGGCGGCCAAGGCGCAGGCCGAGGGGGTCGAGATCCGGATGCCAGTGCGGGTGACGAGCATCAAGATGCAGAACGGCGCCGTCGTGGGCGTCGAAACCGACCAGGGCGAGATCGCCTGCGAGCACCTGATCGTGGCCGCGGGGCCGTGGGTCCGCGACATCTGGAACCAGCTCGATCTCGCGAAGACCGTCGAGGTGTTGGGCCGCGACGGCAAGCGGTACGAGCGACCGATGTGGACCTACTGGTGTCTGCAGGAAGGGACGCTCGGCGTCGATCCGAACTATCTGCTCGATGCTCACGGCAAGATGCCCCCCGTGATCCATGTCGACACCGATGTGCCGCTCGAGGATGGCGAGGACGGCTCGCTCGTCACCGACAAGCTGTGGGGGATTTATTACAAACCTGACCTAAACTTCAACGGCGTGCAGGGCGGCGCGATGCCCTACAAAGTGGAGCAGCCGGCCGACCAGGTTCACGTCGACCCCTACGGTCCGTTGAGCAAGGAGTTCACCGTCACCCCGGAGTTCGAGCGCTTCTGGACGTCAGGCCTGGCGCACTGTCATAAGCGCTTCGAAGGCAAGCGCGGCCTGTATCACAAGGCGCCGTCCGGCGGCATCGGCGCCTTCACGCCGGACAGCTTCCCGGTGTTCGACGTTTTCCGCCAGAACGCGTACGTCGTCGCGGACTCCAATCATGGCTACAAGATGATCGGCGTTGGCGCCCTGGTCGCGAAGGAGCTGATGGGGGAGAAGCAGGGTCTGCTGGAGCCCTTCCGGTATCGCCGCTATGAGGAAGGCAAGCTCCACCCGGTGAGCCACTCACCCTTCCCCTGGAGCTAACTGCGGGTTGGTAATACCCTCGACACTCCCGCCCCCTTGCGGGGCGGGTTGGGGAGGGGTATCTAACGTCTTAGTCCCATTCGCAGCCTTAAGCCAAGCAGGCCATAGCGGCATCGATGTTTCGACCTCGAACAGATCGGTCGCGCGGCACAACTATTCGTTCTCCGAGGCCGTGAGCCAGACGACTTCCCCGAGCCGCGGATCGCGACCCAGTTGACCCCACTCCTCGTCAATTCGTGCGACAGCTTCCTCGGGCCCCAAGCCCCATTGGACGAAAGCCGAACCGTCATCGGTCGGGAAACCAGCTACCGCCGCTTGGCTCTGGAGTAAGTCCCGAATGAGGCTCATCACCAGCTGTCGTTTCTCCTCCGCTGACGGTTCAGGAAAAGAGCGATTCGCCTTCCAGGGAATGCTCCATAGACCGACATGATCCTCCTGACAATCGCGGATGACGATTGCCTTCAGTTCTTCGTATCGCTTGGGATCAATCCACAATCAACGGAAGTGACTCTTACGAAACGGAATCGCACCGCGGAGCTTGTCCCAATAGAGGAGTACCCCGACCGGTACGTTGATCACGATCAGGATCAACCACAGGTACTTTCCATGCGGGCCGAAGTGCAGGAAGTCACGAACCCAGATCGCGAGCGCGCCAATGATTTCGATGAGGCCCACTGCTAAATATCGATATCCTTCGTCGCTTCGTGGGAAGATCGCAGCGCGGATTAGAAAGGAGATGCCTAAGATCGCTGTGCCAGACATTTGGAGAAGCGCCCCCGCACTTGAATAGGAACGATTGACAACCTCGATCCCAAAGCCCAAAAACACCAGACCGGCGGCGGCCAGAAGGAGAACGAAAGCAGCGCTAGCCAATCGATCGCTCACGCATTTGCAACGGGGTTGAGGGTACTTTCCAGCAAATGTGACCGGTCGGGTTTGTGAGCGAACTACGTCATAACTGCTGTGCACGTAGTGGGTCTCGCCAGCGCGATCGGGTTCTTGGCGATGGGTGTGCTCTTAGTCGTATCTAGAGGACGATTCGTGGAATGGGTCGCCAACCGTAACGCTCGGTATGGCCTCTACTATCGCCACGACCGCGCCGCCCGCTTCGCTGCGTGGCTTATGGGCGTCCTCCTGTTCGGGTCCGGTAGCGTAATGCTTCTTGTCGCGACCGGCCACTAATTGCTCCTGACGTCTACGTTCGTCAGCTAGCGGTCGTGTGGCGCACCGGCGATTGACTTGTCCACCAGGATGACGGTGCGGGCGCCCACGCTCTTGTTCATCCGCTCGAAGGCCTCACCGATGCCATCGAGGTCGGCGAAGTGCGAGACCGAATCGGCCAGGGGAAAACGTCCCGATGCTGTCATCTCGGCCAGTTCGGGGAGCTCCTCGACGGGGTTGCCGGACCCGTAGTAGCAGCCCTTGAGGTTCTTGGCCGAGAGGAATTCGATCGCCGGGATGGAGACCTCGGCGCCGACGGCCGCGAGGCCGACCACCACGGCGCTGCCGCCGGGACGCAGGACATCCCATGCCAACCGGATCGTCGCGGGGATCCCGACGGCCTCGATTGCATGGTCGACGCCACCGTCGGAAAGCTCGCGGACGCGTGCGGCCGGGTCCGCCTGCGACGAGTCGACGCCGTCGGTCGCACCCTGACTGATCGCCCGGTCGAGCTTTTCCGTGTTGCGGTCGACCGCGATGATGCGTTCCGCGCCGGCCAGTTGCGCCGCCTTGATGATCTGCAAGCCAACGCCTCCGGCACCGATGACGCAAACGCTGTCGCCGCGCTGGACGCGCGCGACATTGCGCACCGCGCCGACGCCAGTGATCACGGCGCATCCAAGGAGTGCGGCCTGCCAGAGCGGCAATGACGCCGGAATGGGAACCGCCGATGCCGCCGGTACGACGGTGTACTCGGCGAAGCAGGAAACGAACAGAAAGTGCTTGAGTGGCTCGCCGGACGCAAGGTGCAGGCGGCTCGTCCCGTCCAGCAGCGTTCCGCGCCCACCGTTCAGGCCGGCAACTTCGCAGAGCGTTGATTTGCCTTCCCGGCAGGAGCGGCATGCGCCGCAGGCAGGGATGATGCAGAAGGCGACGTGGTCGCCCGGCTTCACATGGGTGACGCCCTCACCGAGCGCGACCACGACCCCTGCGCCCTCGTGGCCTAGGATGATCGGAATCCGAAACATGCCGAGGCTGCCCTCAGCGAGGCGCAGGTCGGAGTGGCAGACCCCGGCCGCGCCGACCTTGACCAGGACCTCGCCAGGTCCGGGCGGATCAAGAATGACCTCCTCCGTCTTCTGAGGCTGACCAAACTCCTTGAGGACGGCCGCGGTCATATGGAGCGGAGCCGTCATGGGATCCGGTACTTCTCGATTGCGTCGAGGTCGGGCGTCGCGCCCAGCCCCGGACCCGGTGGCGGCTTGATCGTTCCGTCCGGGTCGATCTGCATCGGCGTTGGCAGCATCCAGTCGCGGCGCTCGCCGCTCCAGGCCGGTGGGTCGTATGGCACCTCGATGAACGGCGTGGTCGACACTGCGCAGGCGAAGTGGAGATTGGCGAGGAGGCCCATGCCGGTCGACCACGTGTGCGGAGAGAACGACCGGCCGAATAGATCCGTCAGCGCCGCGATCTTCCGGCAGCCGCCGATACCGCCCGCGAGCACGACGTCCGGCTGCACGACGTCGATTCCACCGCGGACGACGAGGTCCCGCGCCTCGTAGAGGCTGCGCACCATCTCACCGGCCGCCAGCCGAACCGATGTCCGGGATCGAAGCTGCGCATAGCCGTCGACGTTCCAGGTTGGGAGCGCCTCCTCGAGCCAGTAGACGTCGCAACGCTCGAGCGCGTGGGCGCAGGCGATCGCTGTCGGCAGGTCCCAGGGGGTGCGCCGGTCGCCGGCCATCCGCCATCCCTGATTGGCGTCGGCCATGATCTCCATGTCCTTACCGACGGCTGATCGCACCTGCTGCACGACCTCGACATCTTCGCCCCAGTTGCCATGCCCGAGGCGGATCTTGATGGCGCGAACACCCGCCTTGCGCAGCGCTCCCACCCGTCGTACCCGCTCCTCGGGCGTCGCGCGCTCGCCGCTCGACACGTAGGCGATCAGCCGGTCGGACCGGCCACCGAGTAGCTGCCAGAGGGGCCTGCCCAGCGCGCGACCAACCAGGTCCCAGACGGCGACCTCGACCGTCCACGGACGCCCGCCATGGAAGTCGACGGTCTCGCAGATGTCGCGCACGACCTCCGTCCGAAAGGGGTCGAGGCCGACGAGGAAATGCTCGAGCGTCTCGCGATCGGGAAGCGGGGCTCCGCCGGCGACGCCAGTCACGCCTTCATCGGAATGGACGATCGCGAGCGTCTCGTCGATGTGCTTGCGCGGGACCGGGTCCCAGGCCGCATTGAACGGGGGGTCGAGGGGGTACCGGTAGTGCCGCGTCTCGATCGCGGTGATGCGCAGGGGGCTTATCCCTTCCAGTCCGAGATGAACGCCTTGTCTTTCTCCTCCACCTTTTCGCCGATCATGGGGTGCAGTTCGAGCGCCGGGCTGTAGCGGCTCGCCGGGACGGTGCGGCCGAGCGCCTCGGCCATCGCGCGAACGTAATGGGGCGCGCCGCCGCAACAGATGCCGATGTAGTTGACGCCGAGCGCCTGTGCGCGCCGCGCGTAGTCGGCCATCTCGAAGCGCGTGTGCAGGAACGATTCGAGGGCGACGGGAAAAGACCGAGTGCCGTCCGCGGTCTTGAGTGACTCGAAGGTCGGCATCTTTTCCTCGGTGCGGTAGGGGACCGGCTGCGCGGCGACGAAGCCATCAACCGTACGGCGCACCTCTTCGATGATCGGTAGCATCGTCGCCGGCCCGCGGTCGCAGTTCATGCCGACCACGTCCGCGCCGTGGTCGGCGAGTATCTTGCAGGCATCGGCATAGCGGTAGCCATCCCAGGTCGTCGCCTCCGGGCGCGTCGAGGCGAGCGTCACCATTGCCGGCAGCTTCAGCTCCTTGATCACCTGGAGCGCGATCAGCGCCTCACCGAGGTAATCGTTGGTCTCGGCGATCACGAAATCGATGCCCTCGTCGACCGCCCAGGAGAGTTGCTCCTCGAACATCCCGCGCACCACTTTGGATGACGCCTCTTTGTTCTTGGGGTCGTAGGCCCAGGTGTTGCAGATGTCGCCCGCGACCAGGGCGTCGCCTTCTCGTGCCACCTCGTTCGCGATTCGCACCGCCTGCCGGTTCATCGCCTCGAGATCGTCCTCCCGGCCGACGTCCTTGAGCTTCTCGCGATGCGCGTAGTAGGTGAGCGCGACCATCACCTCGGCGCCGGCGCGCAGGAATTCCCGGTGGAGCTCGCGCACCGCGTCGGGCGCGTCGAGCACGACCTCGGGGACGTACGGGCCGGCCTTGATGTAGCCCCGCCGCTCCAGCTCGAAGACGTAGCCCTCCGCGCCCAGCACCACGCCGGACCGCAGGCGCTCGAGCAGGCCCCGACTAGTCCTGGCCGGCATGGGTCACCTGGAAGCGCTGCGGGCTGAAGCGTGAGAGGTCAATCGTGGATCGACGCTCGAGCGCCAGCTCCATCAGCGTGCGCCCCATGAGTGGCGAGAACTTGTAGCCCGTGCCGCGCCAGCCGGTGCCGATCGTGATGGCGGGCAGCCCTGGCACCGGACCGACGATGAAATGGTCATCCTCAACCAGATCATAGGAGCATTGGTCGACGACCTCTACGTCACGGACCTCGGCATCGCGCAGGCCCGGGAGGCAGGCCCTGACAAAGTCGAGCACGTTGCGGATATGGGTTTCCTGGCGGCGAGCATCCGGTGGGTTGTAGTAGCCGATCTTCACACCCGGCGTCTTGCCGTGGAGCCAGGGATGGCCGTAGATGCCGACATCGAGGTAGGCGAAGACCGGCAGATGCTCCGGTCCGAACAGCTCGCGGGTTGCGGGCGGCGGCAGCAGGTATTTCGCCTCACTGGGGCGGTCCGGCCGCAAGGGGAGCCGGAGGTCGCAGCCGTCGGTAGCGGCGAGCAAGTCATTCGTGCCCAGTCCAGCCGCCAGGACGAGATGTCCGGCAACGTGTTCGCCCTCCGAAGTGTGGATCGTGACGTGATCCGGTAGTGCTCGAATGCGCTTAATGGTTGTGTCTTCCTCGATCGTTACGTTCGCGGCGTGCAACCGGCCCGACAGCGCGGCAGTGACCGGGGGGAGGTGAAGCATGCCAGCCTCGATGTCGAGGCGGCCGAGGTCGGCATCGAACTGCGGAAAGCGCGCGGCAAGCTGGCCGCGATTCAGGCTTTCGGCCTTCAGGCCAACCTCCTTCAGCACCCGGTAGCTTTGCTCGGCGTAGGTCTCCTCCAGGGCGGGCGTGATGTCCGCCCGCGCGATATTCAAACAGCCGCACTGGATGACGATCGATTCCCCCGTTCCGCGCTGGAACTCCAGCCAGAGCCCGCGGGCCTCGTAGGCCATCCGGGCATACATCGGATCGAGGTAGTCGTTGCGGATCGAGCGCGTTAAGCCGAACGACGCTGTGCGGGGATCCCCGATCCGGGACCGGTCGAGAAGGAGGACCCGTGCGCCCTGCCGGGAGGCAAAGTCGGCGGTGAAAAGGCCCACGACGCCGGCGCCGATGATGGCCAGGTCAAAGTCGGTCTTCGCCATCGGGTCATTATCGTTTGCCGGTCGCTTCGTCGTTTGGGGTAGCGTATGGACGTGCGCGTAGGCATCGTCGGCGCCGGGTGGATCGCCGAACAGCATGTCGCAACCCTCCGCAAGCTTGCCAACGTCGAGATCGTCGGGGTCTGCGACATCGACCAGGGGCGCGCGAAGGCGCTCGCCGGCAGTGCCCCCACCTATGGGGCGTGGCGTGATCTGATCAGCGGCGCGAAACCCGAGGTGCTCCTGGTCTGCACACCACCGCTCACGCACCGGGAGGTCGCGGTTCCCGCGCTGCAGCAAGGCATTCATGTGTACCTGGAGAAGCCCATCGCCCGCGGGCTCGAGGATGCGAAGGCGATCGTGGAAGCCGCGAGCCGCAGCAAGGCCGTCTGCGCCGTCGGTTACCAGTGGAGGGCGGTCGAGGTGCTCGACGACCTGCGCAAGGCGCTCGAAGGCCAGGAAATCGGGTTGCAGATCGCCGTCAGCGTCGGTCCGACGAAGAGTCGCCCCTGGTTCGTCAATAAGGCGCAGGGCGGTGGCAATCTGCTGGAACGGGCCAGCCACTCGATCGACCTCGAGCGGGCCGTCGGTGGCGAGGTCGTGTCCGTCCAGGCAGTGGCCAGTAACGTGATGCTGGCGCAAAGCGAGGTGCGACACGGCGACATCGAGGACGCGGTCGTGCTCACGCTTCGTTTCGCGGGCGGCGGAATCGGCTCGATCCAGGTCGCCTGGACCCGCGAGGGGATCACTGGCACCTACTCGCTCGATGTGTTGGGAACGCACGCCTATCTGCGCCTGGCCCTCGACCCCGACTTCGCGCTCCATGGGGAGTCGGGCGGCCGCCCGATCGAGGCGAAATCGCGGCAGCACCCCCTGGAGCGAAGTATGGCGCGCTTCCTGGAAGCAGCGCGCATTGGCGACCGCACCCGCGTCTTCTGCACCCCGGCGGACGCCGCTGGCACGCTCGCCACCGCCGTCGCCTGCGAGGAGGCCCTGGTCAGCGGCGGGACGGTCGCCGTGCCAAGAATTCGCTAGGCGCGACAAACTCGAGAGGAGCGTCGTGGGAGAAGTACCATCTGGCCTGCGGATCGAGGCCCTGCTATTAATCAGCCAAGCGTACGCAATGGCAGTGTCGATGAAGGACGTGGATTTGGACTCAATTAATGCTCCGCGTCCTCCCGAGCTGCGGTACGCGTCACATACCGAACTCGTAAGGGAGTTTTGGCATGCGGCTGGCGCCATAGCCACATTCGCCGTTCAACTTGGTTTGATCGCTCCAGAGGATGCTCTAGAGATACTCAAGTATTTCAGCGAAAAGCGCGAAGGCTAGGAGCCACTCTGGTGGCGAAATCAGCGGTACGAGTGAAGGCCCCGAGAACTGCCCGCCACTGACGAAGTCTATGGCTGCGGCAACGGAGATTAGCACGAACAGAATCACTCCGACTGCAACGATCCGTTTAGGGGATCGGAAAACGAACCCGTCGGTAAGGTCAGAGTCCAAAGGCATTACCTCTCGCGTTCCGTCGCGCCGGGCTTGACAGTGGCGGCCCAGTGGGTCGCGATGTCCTGGCGGCACATAAAGCGGACGCCCTCCTGCTTCAGCGCATAGGCGATGAAGTCGCGGAGCGCGGCCGTACGCGTCGCCTGTCCACTCCAGCGTGGGTGGATGCCGACCGACATCATCCGGCCCGCGCCGGACCGACGGGCCTCCTCGAGCATGTAGTCGAGGCCGCCTTTCAGCGTCTCGAAGAAGTGGCGCGGCGTCGCATACGTGGGATGAATCAGGTAGCGGGTGTCGTTGTAGACCTTGGTGTAGGGCACGATCAGAAACGGCTTGCCGAGGACCGTCACGTAGTAGGGGAGTTCGTCGTTGGTGGAATCGGAGTCGTACAGGAATCCGCCCTCCTCGAGCAGCAGTTCGCGGGTGTGCAGCGTCGGAAAGGAGCGGACCATCCAGCCACGAAGGCGCTGGCCGGTCGTCTTCTGGATCGAGGCGACGGCTCGACGGATCTCCTCGCGCTCCGCCTCGCGCGACATGTTGGCGCCGATCGTGTTATCGGGCCCATACCAGCGATAGCCGTGGCCGAGGAAGTCGTGATCCCGCGCCCGCAACCACTCGCAGAGGGGCGGGTTGCGTTCCAGGGCGAGCGCGCAGGCGGCGAACGTTACCGGGATCTTGAACTGGTCGAAGAGCCGGCAGAGGCGCCAGATGCCGGCGCGGCTGCCGTACTCGAAATGCATCTCGGTGCCGAGGTCGCGCGTCTCGGGCCCGTACTGGAAGGTGTACTCGCCCCAGCTGTCATTCACGCCGTCATCCGGAATCGAATACTCGGCGCCCTCCTCGTAGTTGACGACAAGGTTGACCGCCAGCTGCGCCCCGCCGGGCCATTGGACGGCTGGCGGGTTGGGCCCGTAGCCGACGAAATCGCGAACCGGGCCGCTCAATACGCCATCCAGCCGCCGTCGACCAGCAGGTTGATGCCGCTGATGTACCTCGCCTCGTCCGACGCGAGAAAGGCGACGGCCGATGCGACATCGGACGCTTCGCCCAGCCGGGCATAGGGGGTCCGCGATCGGACATAGGCCAGCGACGACTCGTCCTGGCTAAGGTCGCCGGCTGTTCCGGTGATGATTTTGCCTGGTGCCACGGCATTACAGATGATGCCATCCCGGCCGTGCTCGACCGCGATCTGGCGTGTCATCTGGACCAGCGCGCCCTTGCCGACCGCGTAGGCGAAATGGCCCGGTACGCCGACCATGCCGTGCTGGGAGGTGATGTTGATGATGCGGCCGCGCGTGTCACCGCGCAGCCGTTGGGTGAGCATCTGCCGCACGGCGGCCTGGCAGAGCATGAATGGTCCGCGCACGTTGACCGCCGTCATCGCGTCCCAGTCGGCATCGTCGGTTTGCAGCAGCGGCTTGGAATGCGCGCCCGCCAGCACGGCGTTGTTAACGAGGACGTCGAGGCTGCCGTGGCGCTTGGCCGCCTCGGTGACGACTCGCTCGCAATCCGATCGGCGCGAGACGTCGGTCTGGATGAACTCGCACCGTCCGCCGTCGCGCTGGATCAGGTCCTGGGTCCGCTCCCCTCCGGTCAGTGCGTCCTCGCGAACATCGGCGAGGATGACGGCGAAGCCATCACGCGCCAGCCGCTGAGCCACCGCGCGACCGATGCCGGACGACGATCCGGTGACGATGGCGCAGCCCGGCACCCGGCCAGTATCGCAAACCATTGCTCGATAGACTCGGCGCCCGAGCCCAGCTCAGCCCGGCGCGGTCAAACCGCCTGGGCGTCCGGCGGCGAAAGCGCCCTGGGTCAGCAGGCTGACAAGCCGCTCGATGTCGCCGCCGAGCGGACGATCCTCCTCGACCGGTCGCACGGTCTCCTCCAGCAGCTCGGCGGTGCGGGAAAGGCCGGCGGCGACGGCCTTGCCACGGAGCGCCCCTGCCTGGTGGATGGTGAGCAGCGCGCAGGCGACGACCTCGCGCACTAGCGTCTCGACCTGGCGCAGCCGGTCGGCGGACTCGTAGCCAAACGTCATCGCATCTTCCTGGCCGAGCGACGTGTCCACCAGGCCAATCGATGCCGGTAGCGCGAGCCGATGAAGCTCGTGAATGGTCCCCGCCACCCGTTTCTGCACCACGATCAGACCCGCATTCGGCCCGGGCTTGCTGGTCAACTGGTCGGGCAGCCCCGAGAATCGTTTGTCGAGCAGGCGATGGATGTGCTGTCCGGCCAGCTCCCCTGCTTGGATCAGCGCCAGCGCCATCGCATCCATTCCAGCGGCCAGCCCGATGGCGTGGAAATTGCCGGTCGATAGGAAGGCGTCGTCGATGAAGGCCGGCGAGTCGTCGGACGCATGCAGCGCCCGGTTGATGTCCTCCTTTACTCGGCCCAGGGTGCGCCATAGATGCGCGTGTACCTGGGGAACGACGCGGAACGACACCGGGGCCTGGGTCGCGCCCGGCATTGCGTCGGCGCCGCGCAGCAGGGTCCGTAGTCGCTCGAGCACCTCGCCCATATGCGGATCATTCGCCAGGCGGGCGACGGGCTCGCCGTACGCGGACATAGGCGCTCGGATCGCCTCGATGGCGCCGGCGGCGGCCACGAGGAGCTGGTCGGCGAGCGTTCTCGCGGCGGCGTGCCGGACGATCGCGAGCGCCAGCGAGCCGGGGGCGCCATTGAGCAGGGCGATCCCTTCCTTAACGCCGGGCTCGTAGGCCGCGACCCTGCGTTCCGTGAGCGCTGCGGCGGCATCACGTCGCAAACCTCCCTCAGTCAGCACGAAGCCGACCCCCATAAGGGTCTGAAAGGCGTGACAGTTGGGGATGATCTCGCCCGCACAGCCGATGCCCCGACGCGGGATCGCCGGCAGAAAATCGTCGTTGAGGCGGTCGGCCAGGAACTGGCAGAGCTGGGCCGACACGCCGGCATGGCCGCGGACAAACCCCGCCAGTCGAGCCAGCAGCAAGGCGCGTACCTCCACCGGGTCGAGGTACGGCGGACCGCCGACCGCCCGACCGAGCAGCAGGTTATGTTGGTGAGCCGCCTGCTCCGCCTCACTGAGCCGGACATCGGCGAGGTAACCCACCCCGGTGTTGACGCCATAGACACTGCCAGGCCCTTGAAGACGGTCGAGGGCACGCTGTCGCACCCGGTCGAGGGTGGCGAGCAGGCCGGGGTCCAGCGTCACGGTCCGTCGAGCGAAGACAACCTCCTCGAAGGCGGCCAGCGTGAGGTCGTCCGGCTCGCGCAGCAGCAGTGGCTCCACCGGCTCAGTGATAGGTGAGGACCGTGCCAACCCGCTCCGCCTCGGCCCGGCGAAGGATCAAGTGCGCCACCGCGAGGTCGGTGGTGGAGAGGCCGCGATGCCAGAACAGGATCCGCTCGTCCGATCGCTCGCGGCCGGGGCGCAGCCCGGCGACGATCTGTCCCAACTCCGCGTGCAGATTCTCGCGCGTGAGCAAACCGGAATCGACGTGGGCCCGCAACGCGCCGAACGGCCCCACGGTCGCCTGGCCCCAGTCGTCGACCACGACCTTGTCCATCACGTTTGTCAGCGAGAGTTCCACGGCGCTGATCGTCCCATACGGGATGACCAGCGTTCCCGGAGTGACCCACTCGGTCCGGAGCAAGACGGCGGGGGTGGTGAGCCGGGATGCCTCGACCATGATGTCGGCACCAACCAGCGCCTCCTCCGCCGTGGCTACGGCGCGGACCGGCTTGCCCAGCTCTTTCGTCAGCGCTTCAGCAAAGGAATTTCGCGACTCCGGGCTCCGACTTGTCACCCGGATCTCATCAAAACCAAAGAGATCGTCGAGCATCGTCACGTTCCACCAGGAGGTGCCACGGGCCCCAACGTGTCCGAGAATCCGGCTGTCTTTCCGGGCCAGGTGCCGCGCGCCGAGCGCCGTGACGGCACCAGTTCGCGCAGCGGTCACCATCGTCCCGTCAATGATCGCCAGCGGGATGCCGGTCGTGGGGTCGTAGAGCGTGATCAAGGCCAGCTCGCTGGGCAGACCGCGACTCGGGTTGTCGACGAAGTCGCCGACCACCTTGACGCCGCTGACCTGCTGCGGCCCGAGGTGCCCACGAAGAATGTTGAAGTGGCCGCGGCCGCCATTTGGCGGAATCAGGTGCATCCTCGGCTCGATGACGACCTCGCCGTTTCCCTGTGCCCTGACCGCGTCTTGGACCGCGTTGAAAATTTCCTTCCTGGTCAGCTTGAGCCGCTCGACGTCCGGTCCCGAAATGAACCGAAGCTCGATGCTCATCCCGCCGACTCCCGCCGTGTTCCTACCATCAGGACGACGCCCAGCAGGATGACGACCATCGCGAAGACCGTCTGGCTGGTAAAGCGTTCGTTGAGGACCAGGGCGCCGGCGACCACCGCGACGATCGGACTGGCGAAGGCGTAGCTGGCGACGGTGGAGGTCGGCAACTGCTTGAGGGCGTAGATGTACGAGGTGAACCCGATCACCGAACCCGGAATCGCAAGCCAGGCGATGGCCCCGACGGCCTGCCAGGTCAAATGGACGGCGCCCGCCTCACCCGTGAGCAGCCCGAGCAGCAGGCATCCCATTCCGCCGACCAGCATTTGCTGGGCCGACTCCAAAAAGGGGTTGGCGGGATGCGGCGCGCTGCGGCTGTACAGCGACCCGCAGGCCCAGAAGATGCCGCCGAGCAGGATCAGGCCGATCGCCCGCAACTGATCCGGCTGGACGGATCCGGGCCTTGCCAGGATGACGACGCCGGCCAGCCCGAGCACCAGGCCGAGGATCGTCAGGGTTTTTGGCAGCGCGCGGGCGACAACCGCGTCGAGGATGACCATCCAGGTCACCGCGGATGCCGCGGCTACCGCGGCGATGCCGGCCGGAAGCGTGACCTCCGCGACGCTGAGGAGGCCGTTGGCACCCAGCAGCATCAGCAGACCGACGACGGCAGCCGACCGCCAGTGTCGCCAGCGGAGTCCTCGATCGGCAGCGGACCCGGAGCGGCGAACGAAGGGATAGAGGATGAGGGCGGCCGCCACGTAAAAGGTTCCTGTCAGCAGCAGTGGGGGAAAGGTCCGGTCACCGAGGCGGATAGCCGGATAGGCTGAACCCCAGAAGAGATACACCGCTAGCAGCGCAAGCCAGCCCGAGCCAGGGATTCGTCGAGCAACACGTGGCTCGGACGCTTTCTCGGTTGTTGCCTTCACTGCTGCCATATCATGACGAAGCCAATGGAGGGCCTGGAGGGAAAGCGGATCCTTGTAACCGGCGCCGCCTCGGGGATCGGCGCCGCGACCGTGGCATTCCTAACTGAATCTGGTTGCCGCGTGGCCGGGTTGGATCGACAGGCCGGTCAGGCGGTAACCGCTGTCGCCGACGTCTCCTCCTGGGACGAGGTTGCGCGTGCGGTGTCTGAGGCGGCCCAGGCGATTGGTGGATTCGACGGTGCCGTCAACGCGGCCGGCATTGGCGGCTACACCGGCGACGTCACCGAGACGGCGCCGTCTGCCTGGGAAAAGGTCATTGGCGTCAATTTGACCGGCGTGTTTTTGGTTAGCCGCGCGGTCATCCCGTTCCTGCGTAAGTCCGGCGCGGGCTGCATCGTCAACGTGAGCTCGCAGTACGGCCTGGTCGGGGGCGCCGCCTTTCCCGCCTACATCGCCGCCAAGGCAGGCGTGATCGGCCTCACCAAAGCAATGGCGGTCGATCACGCGCCCGAGGGCATCCGCGTCAACTGCGTCTGCCCGGGGCCGATCAACACGCCGATGCTCGCGGCCAGCGCAGCCCAGACAAAAGAGCCCGAGCGGGCTCGAGCGCGAGTCCTCCTGGGCAAACCCGGCGAGCCCCAGGACGTCGCGGCCCTCGTCGCCTTCTTACTGTCTGATCAGGCCCGCAACATGACAGGCAGCATCGTGCCAACCGACGGTGGCTGGACAGCGTCCTAGCTTCTTATCAAAGCGACAGCAAGGTAGCACATGCTGGCCGTCCCATTTTGCGGTGGTTAGGAAACCCTCAAGCCGAGACGGGCGGCTCCCGGGAAACGCCAAAATGGGTGGGTGACGCCGGCTCAGCTAAAGCAACAGCGGCGGATTTGGCTGGTACTTGCCATTTTGTGCCTCGTCTTCGGAGCGATCTCGATTGTGTTCGGCCTCCTGGATAACCGCATTCGTACGGCGGTCTTCGGGATGGCTCTGGTTGTGCTCGGCGTTTTCAACCTGTGGTTCTCTCGACGCCGGTTCAAGTAACCGAACCAAGGCCGCTGCCGCGCAGCAGAACCGATCGGATGGCGCCCTTAGCGTGCCCCCCCTCGTAGGGCGACTCGCCCAAGCCATCGTGGAGGGCTGAACCCTTCGCGGTCCAACTGGGCTGCGGATCCCAGATGACAAGGTCTGCGTCGGCTCCAGGGACGATGGTGCCTTTGCGGGGAGCGAGGCCGAAGATCTCCGCGGCGCGAGATGACAGGAGCTGCGATAGGCGTCGGATCGGGATCTTTCGACGCATACCCTCGGCGAGGAAGAGGGGAAGGCGCAGCTCGATGCCGGCGAGGCCGTAGGGCAGGCTCGTGAAATCTCTGGTGTTTGCCGGCTCCGGCTGGTAGCGAGATTGGGCGTGATCCGACCCGATGGTGTCGACCGTTCCGTCGGCGACCGCGGCCCAGAGGGCTTCGACGTGCTCCTTCGGCCGAAGCGGGGGCACGGTCAGGAATCGCTCGGCGCGTTTGCCACGGTACAGGCCGGCGTCGAGCAGCAGATGGTGGGTGCAGACCTCCGCGTAGACCGTCTGGCCTAGGGCTCTCGCGGCCTTGACCAGCTCGATGCCCCCGGCGGTGCTGATATGGGTGATGGATACTGGTGCGCCGGCCAGACGGGCGAGGGTCAGCGTACGCGCGATCGCCTCCTCGTCGACCTCGGGCGGCCGCGCTTCGGCGAAATATCTAGCTGACCGCTTGCCGGCCACCAGGTGGTTCTGGATCAGCGCATCGACAACGCTTCCGTTTTCGCAGTGGACCCGGGTGATGAAGCCCAGCCGGACGGACTGGCGGAGGACGTTGTAGAGCGTCCCATCCGAGGCCATCAGGTCCTGGTCCGGGTAGGCGAGGAAGACTTTGACGGCCCGGACCTTGAGCGCCTTGAGGCGTTCGAGCTCGGTGACGGTCACCCGGTCGGGTTGCAGGAGGACCGCGTGCAGGTCGACGTCGATTGCTGCGCTTTTCTTGACCTCCGCCCGCCCTCGCTCGACGGCCTCGACGACCGACTCGCCCGCGTGCGGGTTGGTGAAGCAGAGCGCCGTCGTGGTACCGCCGAACGCCGCCGAGCGGCTGGCGGCAGCCATGTCCGACAGCATGTGGGTGTGTGAGTCGACGCCGCCGGGCAGGACGTAGCAGCCGCTTGCGTCGATGCTGTCGCCATCGGCCTTGCCACGCGGCTCTAGGCCGGCGATGCGTTCCCCCTCGACGACGACGTCAGCGCGCCGTATACCCCTCGGCGTGACGACGAGCCCGCCCGTGATCCGCAGGCGGCGGCTCACTCGCCGCTGTAGAAGGGGTTTCTCAGGTTGTCTCGGTCGGCGACCAGGCGCGCCGTTGCCTGCGGGTCCCGGCCGTTGACGCACATCCCGATCGCCTTCCGTACCGCCGCCCGGTTTGCCTGTCGAATCGCCGTCTCATCGTTGGCCACCGGGTCCACCCAGACCGAAACCAGGACGAACAGGTCACCGGTGGCTTCGACCAGGCCGTCGGCAACAGCATCGAGGACACCCTGGCCGATGCCGAGCTGGGCTCCGCCCCAGGTAATTGTCTGGTGGCCCTCGGTTGTCGCGGTGGCCTTGTTCATCATCAAGGTCGGCGGCCAGACCGGTTCGTAGTGCGCCTCGTCCTCCCCGACACAGACGAGCACCGGGGTGTGGCCCACGGTTGGGTGGGCGAACATACTTAGCGCCGCCGCGGAAATCACGCTGCCGCGACGGGCGAGGACGACGTTGACATGGCTGCCGTTCGGCTTGACGCCGCTCCACCCCTCGCCGATCCGGCCGTCCAGCTCGTCGAGCGTCAAACGGGGGCAGTCTCGGCCTCGGCCGCCTTTGAGGGCTTGGTGGTCTGGAGGCGTCGCAGCTCCTCGATCGGGATATGGCACCGCATCATATGCTGGGGCTCGACCTCGAGCAGGGGTGGCTCCTGGTCCTCGCAGATCTTGCCGACCTTGCGGTGGCAGCGCGTATGAAAGACGCACCCACTTGGCGGCGTGGTCGCACTCGGAATCTCGCCCGCGAGCTTGATCCGCTCGCGCCCGCCGCCGTCGATCGTCGGGACCGCCGACAGGAGCGCCTCGGTGTAGGGGTGGTGCGGCCCGGAGAAGACCACCTCCGACGGCCCGAGCTCCATCAGGCGGCCGAGATAGAGGACGGCAATGCGATCGGAGATATAGCGGACGACGCCCAGGTCGTGGGAGATGAACAGATACGTCACGTGCTGCGCCGCCTGAAGGTCGACCAGGAGGTTCAGGATCGCGGCCTGCACAGAGACGTCCAGGGCTGAGGTCGGCTCGTCGCAGATCACGAGGCGCGGGTCACCGGCGAACGCCCGCGCGATCGCCACCCGCTGCTTCAGGCCACCCGACAGCTGATTGGGACGCATCGACAGGTAGCGCTCCGCGAGGCGCACCGAGCCGGTCAGCTCGCGAAGGCGGCCTTCGGCGGCCGGGCCCGTCAGGCCAGCGAGCTTGAACAGGGAGCGGCGGAGAATCTGACGGACGCTGCGGCGGCGGTTGAGGGCCGAGTCGGGATTCTGGAAGACGATCTGCAGGACGCGCACATCCCGCCTGGTCCGCCGCACGAGGGCAGCGGCCAGCACATGCCCGTCGAGCTCGACGGAGCCGCTGGTCGGAGTGATCAGTCCGAGCACGGCGCGGGCGAAGGTCGTCTTGCCGCTGCCGGATTCGCCGACCATGCCGAGCGTCTCCCCGGGCCAGATCGACGCCGACACGCCACCGAGCGCGTGGACTTCCTGCCCGTTTTGATGAAAGACCTTTTTCAAGTTCTCAACGTTGACCAGCGGAGTGGTGGAGTGGTCGATGACGATCGGTTCCGCGAGGTTGGCAGCGGTCGTCCGCGGAAGCTCGCTCGCGTGTTCGTGGAAGTAGCAACGACTCGCGTGGTCGTCGCTGATCTGATACATCGGCGGCTCTTCAGTGCGGCAGATTTCTTGCGCGAGCCCGCAGCGGTCGGCGAAGACACAGGCCTTCAGTTCCTGGCTGATAGCGGGGAGGAAGCCTGGGATGGTGTCGAGCCGCCCGCGATCCTTACGCATGCCGCCGCGCGGCACACAGCGGAGCAGTCCGACGGTGTACGGGTGGCGCGGGTCGTTGATGATCTGATTCACCGGTCCTTCCTCGACCAGGCGGCCGGCATAAAGGACCCCGACGCGTTCGCACATCTTGACGATGACACCGAGGTTGTGCGTGATGAAGAGCACCGAGGTCTTGAACTCCGCCTGGAGGTGCTGGATGAGGTCAAGGACTTCCGCCTCGACCGTGGCGTCAAGGCTGGTGGTTGGTTCGTCGAGGATAAGCAGAGAGGGATCCTTGGCCAGCGCCATGGCGATCACGACCCGTTGCTGCATGCCTCCGGACAGCTGGTGCGGGTAGCGGGCCATCACCCACCCGGGATCCGCGATCTGCACCTTGGCCAGCGCGCTTTCCGCCTTCTGCCTCGCCAGGTCGCGGTCGTCGCCGCGGATCTCGAGGACCTCCGCCACCTGGTGGCCGATCTTGATCGACGGGTTCAGGGCTTCCCCGGGATTCTGGTACACCATCGACACGTCATTCGCGCGCAACTCGCGCAAGGCGCGGTTTGACAGACCGACGACGCTGCGTCCCGCCACCTCAATCGCGCCGGAGCGGATCCGCCCGTTGCTCGGCAGGTATCCGACGACGGCCAGGGCGGTGGTCGATTTGCCGCATCCGGATTCGCCGACGAGTCCATAGGATTCCCCGCGGCCGATCGTGAACGAAACGCCACGCAGGATCCGGCGGTCGCGCCCGCGGACCCGGTAGACGACGTTCAACTCTTTGACCTCGAGCGCGGGGACGGCGGCAGCGACCTTCGAGACGGTGGCGGTGTTGCTCATCGCCCGAGCACCCGCTGGAGCCCGTCAGCGATCAGGTTGATGGCGACCACGAGCGAGACGATGGCAATCGCCGGGAAGAGGACCGTCCACCAGTAGGTGCCGGCATTCAGGAGTTGATAGTTCTCGGAGATTTGCAACGCCCAGTCGGGCGATGGCGGCGACAGGCCAAACCCGAGGAAGGTGAGGCCGGCGACGGCGAAGATCGCATACCCGAGCCGGACCGTGGCTTCGACAATGATCGGGCCCATAACATTCGGGAGGATTTCAGCGAACATGATGTACGGCGGGCGCTCGCCGGAGAGCCGCGCGGCCGACACGTAGTCGAGTTGCCGCTCGGCCAGGACCGCGGCACGGACCGTCCGGGAGACGATCGGGGTAAAGACGAGGCCGATGACGATGATCACCGTCAATGCGGAATGCCCGAGCGCGACGAGCACGGTCACCGCGATGACGATCAATGGTAAGGCGAGCACCGCATCGACGATCCGGCTGACCACGTCGTCGATGAGGCCGCGGAAATACCCCGTGACCAGGCCCACGATCGTTCCGCCGATGATGCCGAGGAGGGTCGCGAGAGGCGCAACGATCAGGATGTCGCGAGCTCCGGCCAGCACCCGCGAGAGAACGTCCCGGCCGAGCTGATCCGTGCCGAACGGGTGCGCCCCGCTCATCCCCGCGAGTGGGCTCGACGATTGGGCGAGCGGGTCGTGGGGCGCGATCTTATAGCCGAAAATTGCGCAGAAGACCCAGAAGGCGATGATGGCAATACCGATGATCAGGGTCTTCGAGCGGACCATCTGCTGGATGGTCTCCCGGCGCGCGATCTGCCGCTCCGAACGGATAACGGGCGCGGTGGCCACCGTGCTCATTCGACGCCCGCGTAGCGGATCCTCGGATTGAGCAGCGAGTAGAGGATATCGGCGGCCAGCGTGGCGACCAGGTATACGAGCCCGACCACGAGCACGCCACTCTGGAGCATCGTGAAGTCCTTGTTCAGGGCGGCGGTGTAGATGCGCTGGCCGATGCCGTTGTAGTTGAAGAGTTTCTCGATCACGACCAGGCCGCCGATCAGGTAGCCCATCTGCGTCGCGACCACGGCGATCGTGGGCAATAGCGAGTTGCGAAGGACGTGACGGAGGATCACGGTCCGCGTGTCAAGGCCCTTCAAGTAGGCGGTCCGCGTGTAATCGGCGTCGAGCGCCTCGATCGTCCCCGCGCGCGCCATCCGCGCGATATAGCCGAAGAGCACCATCACGAGCGCCATGCCGGGCAGGAGAAGATACCTGAGCTGGGTCAGGAAGCCGGCATCCTCGGGGGAGGCTGCCGTGACCGGGAGCAAGGTCAGCACGAGGCCGAAGATCAGGATCAGCACGATCGCCGAGATGAACTCCGGCACCGCCGTCAGCGAGAGCCCGGTGAGCGTGATCGCCCGGTCCGCCAGGTGGCCGCGGCGCAGGGCGGCGATCACGCCGCCGAGGATGCTGAGAGGGACGACGAGCAAGAAGGCGACGCCCGCCAGCTTCAGCGAGTTAATGAGGGAAGGGCCGAGCAGCTCCACCACCGGGACCTTGTATTGGAGTGACGTCCCCAGGTTGCCATGGATCAGCCTCCCGACCCACTGGATGTACTGGACGAGAATGGGTTGATCGACCCCGAGCTGGTGATTGAGCCGTGCCACGTCGGTTTCACTCGCAAAGGGCCCCAGGACGTTGCGCCCGATGTTGCCGGGAAGGAGCTGGGAGGCGACGAAGACGAGGATGCTCAACAAAAATAAGGTGACCAGGGCGAGCCCGAACCGCTTCACGAGGAAGCGTGTCATGACCGCCCTCCCCCTACTTCCCGGAGCCCGCGACTAGCCCAAGGACGTCTTGCTGAGGAACACCGTGCTTTGCGGGTCTGCATAGTAACCCTTGACGGACGTCGTCCCGGCGGCCAGGTACTCATAGAAGTACGGGAAGATGACCGGCGTGTCTGCGAGCAGGATCGTCTCGGCTTGCTTCGAGTACTTCTTCTGGTCTTCAATCGAGATGGCGCCGATGAATCCCTTCGCGGCCGCGTCGAACTGCGGGTTCGAATAGTGTGCCGCATTCCAGACGCCTCCCGTCTCCAGCGCCGCGGTGAGATAGACGTTGGGGACCGAGCGATGCCCCCAGTCCGTGATGTTGATGGGAGCGTTGAGCCACGGCGTGTCGCCCCAGCCGCTCGGCGGACCGGTCTGCGAGCCGGCGAAGTAGGCCGTCGAGGTCAGGATATTCAGCTTCATGTCGATCCCGATCGCTTTGACGGAGCTCTGAATGATCTGCGCCAGCTGCGGGATCTCACCGGTCTGCTCGGTGGTCAGCGTGATGGCGAAGCCGCTGCCAACTCCGGCGCTGGACAGGAGTTGCTTGGCCTTTGCGACATCCTGTTTCCGCTGCGGAACATCGGGATCCTTGACGGTCGAGGGGTAGACCGGCGCCCAGGGGGTGTCGTTGCCGATCTCCGCGTACTCGCCGAAGAGCGTGCTGACGATCGACGGGCGATCCAGCGAGAGCGCGATCGCCTGCCGCACTTTCGCGTCCTTCAGCGGGTTGCCGAGATCGGTCCGCATGCACACTTCGCGGTGCGTGGCGGCCTTGCCGCGGAAAATCTGGAACTTCGAGTTGTTGAACAGCGCCTTGTCGGTCGCATAGTTGACCTGTCCGATAAGATCGAGTGTGCCGCCCAGAAGCGCTGCGTCCGCGGCGGCCGAGTCCTGGTAATAGGTCACGTCCACGCCGTCGAGCGGCGCCTGACCTCCCCACCAATCCGGGTTGCGCGAGTATTTGGCCCCGACGCCCGGCGTGTAGGAGGTGAGCTTGAATGCGCCGGTGGTTTGCGGCTTTGAGGTGAAGGTGCCGAGCTGGTAGTTCGTCGGCAGGACGATGCTCTGGTAGGTCGTCGAGCTCAGGAGGTAGGGGAAGCTGGCCGTCGGGTTGTCGAGGTGGAACTTCACCGTCAGGTTGTCGACCTTAGTGGTTCCGCCGGGCGAGAGAACCCCCTTGAAGGCGGAGAGGGCCTGGGACCCGGAGGTCTTGCTGACGAGGCGCTCGTACGTGGTCACGACGTCGTCCGCGCTGAACGTCTGACCAGACTGGAATTTGACATTCGGCCGCAGCGTGATGGTCCACTCGGTCGCGTCGCCGTTAGGCGTCCATTTGGTGGCCAGTTCCGGGTCGAGCCTGAGGCCGGGAACACTTCGGATCAGGTGCTCGCCGCAGATGCTGCCGGTCTCCAGCGCGCCCTGGTCGGCAAAGGTGTGCGGTTCGATGTCGTGCGCCGGCGGGGGGATGATGCCGACCCGAAGGCGGCCACCCTTCTTCGCGCTGGTGGTGGATGACGGCGTTCCGCAGCCGGCGACCGTCAGGGCGGCGCCGATGACCGAGGCCGAAAGCCCGAAGATGGTGGCGCGCCGGATGAACGTCCGGCGGTCAACCTTTCCGCCCAGGAGCTCGTCGATGACGGTGTTTTCGATCGGGCCGGCCACCCGCCGGTACTGGTTCAAACGATCGTGCGCTTCCCGTTCCATGATCCCCTCCTACTGGAGTCTGAGTTACTCGAGCGCGGCAGCCGCAGGCAAACGCAGGCGCCCGCTCCCCGCCTGTGGATATTCGACAGAGTAGCGCAATCATTGCAACGGGCACCGGCACTGTCAAGTTGACAGTGCCGCTTAGAAATAATTAGAGTTTCGCCATCTCAATAACCGAACCCAGAGCGAAGTCGCCCGCGGTGCGGTCAGCCAGCGGCCTGTATATAGGCGGCAAGTGGCGGGAGCCGACGGGAGATTGGCTCACGGTTGCCGACCCCGCAACCGGGGACGAAGTCGGCCGGGTGGTCGCGGCCACGCCCGAGCAGGCCCGCGAGGCGATCGAGGCCGCCTCGAAGGCCTTTCCAGGCTGGAGCGCCCTGGCCCCCAGCAGACGAGCCGAGGTGCTGCGCCGGGCCCATCAACTCGTCATCGATCGGGTCGATGAGCTGGCCCGGGCGTTGACGCTCGAACAGGGCAAACCGGTGGACGAGGCGAAGGGTGAGATCCTCTGGGGTGCGGAGTTCCTCCTCTGGTACGCCGAGGAGATGCGCCGGCCATCGGGCGAGATCCTGGCCAGCAACGGCCCCGGCCAGCAGTTGCTGGTCCGGCGCCGGCCCCGCGGCGTCGTCGTCTGTATCACCCCCTGGAATTTCCCCAGCTCGATGATTTTGCGCAAGATCGCCCCGGCTACCGCCGCCGGCAACACCGTGGTGCTGAAGCCGGCCGAACAGACGCCGCTGTCGGCCACGCTCCTGTTCGAGATCTTCCACGACGCCGGCTTCCCACCTGGGGTCCTCAACCTGGCCTGCGGCGACCCGGCCGTGATCGGACCGGTCCTCACGACCCATCCCAGCGTTCGCCAGATCAGCTTCACCGGGTCCGTCGAGGTGGGCAAGCTGCTGCTCGCGCAGGCCGCCCGCACCATTACCAAGGTCAGCCTCGAACTCGGCGGCCATGCGCCGGCGATTGTCTTTGCCGACGCGGATCTCGAGCTGGCGGCCGTAAAGCTCCGCTTCTCCAAATTCCAGAGTGCCGGCCAATCCTGCGTCGCGCCGAACCGGGTGCTGGTCGAGGCTGGCATCGCCGAAGAGTTCGGGAAACGCCTGGCCCGTCAGGCCGACTCCGTCCGGGTCGGGCATGGACTCGACGCGGGGGTGGACGTTGGTCCGCTGATCGATGCGGCGGCCAGCCGCCGTGTGCGCGCCCATGTCCGGGACGCCGTGACCCGCGGCGCCCGGGTGCTCGCTGGTGGTGATACCCCCGCAGGCATGGATGCCGAGCGATTCTTCGCGCCGACGGTCCTGGCCGGCGTGCCGCCGGACGCCCTGATCTGTCGCGAGGAGACCTTCGGCCCGGTCGCGCCCGTGATCCCGTTCCGCGACGAGGCCCAGGCAATCGAGCTTGCGAACGCGTCCGATTACGGGTTGGCTGCCTACCTCTTCACCAGGGATCTCGGTCGCGCCCACCGGGTCAGTGAAGCCCTGGATTACGGCATGGTGGCGGTGAATGACGGCGCCCTGGGGTGGGTGCAGGCCCCCTTCGGCGGGATCAAGCAGTCAGGCGACGGCCGCGAGGGACACCGCCTGGGGTTGGACGAATATCTAGACGTTCAGTACATCAGTCTGAACTACTGAAGAGGTCAGCCGGCGAGGAGCTTGGGATCGGGAACGAACGGCGCCGTTCCGTCCGTCCGCAGGCAGTACCGCGGATAGTGGGCGCGGTAGCCAAGCAACCAGGCAAGCGGCACGAGCGCCAGCAAGCCGAACCGGTGTAGCTGGCTCTGGCCAAGCGGGCGGCTCTCGTTTCCGTAGGCGGCCGTCAGGACGGCCCGCTGAAAGATGTTGCCCATGCCATGCGGATAGCTCATGCCGTCGCGCGCAAGCCCGAAGGTTGTCTCGAAGAATTCCTGCTTGAGAAGGCCGGGGCGGAACTCAATGATGAGGTGCGTCTCGGCCTCGCTGCCGTTCCAGAGGTAGTGCGGCGTCCGGGAGGGAACGGTCAGCTGCTCGCCCGGGCCGAGCTCGAGATCCGTGCCGTCGACCCGGAATGAGGCCCTACCCGAGACCACGAGGAAGTGTGACTCTTGCCGGGGATGGACATGGGGAATACCGACGCTACCGCCTGGTGCCATCCACGATTCGTACTGGACGAGCTCTCCGCTGGTTTCCGGCGCGGTCCTCAGAAATCTGATCCGTTCGCCAAAGAGCGGGTTAGCAATGATCTGGGATGCTATTTGTCGGGTCGACCTCCGTATGTGTTTGGCGGATTATCCCATCGAACCGTGCGCTTTGCAAGGATTGCCTGTAGTTTTTGTATGAATTAACCGAAGTGTCTCGGTCCTGTTAGAACCGAAGCCGGGCGGATTCAACCGCGTCGAGCATGCCGCGGATGTCGTCGTAGGCGGCGTCATCCAGCCGGGCAAAACCGCTGATCAGGCCGGCTCCCAGGCGGTTTCGGTCGACCTCGCGCTTGCCGAGGCCCGCGACCAGCTCGCAGACCTCCGACCGGAGTGACTCCGGAACGTCGGGGGCCGCAACCAGCGGCGTCATCGTCGACGGTCCCAGCGAGGTGATCACCCGGATCTGCTCCCCGAGTTCGGGTCGGTCGCGCAGCTGGACGGCCAGGATCTGGGAGTCGATCGCCGACCCATCCACCAGCCCGTCTGCAACCTGCTGGATCGAGGCGTAGTGGGAGCCGGTGACCTCAACCCGACCGAAAAACGCACCCGTTTCTCCCATCTGGAGCAGTCGGTGGAGCACGACGAGGGTCCCCGAGTGGGAGTCGAATCCATTGCAGGCCCAGGCTTTCCCTCGAAGCTCCTCGAACGACCGCACCGGGCTCGCCGCCGGGACGATCACGTCGGAGAAATAGATCGGCCGGCCCCCGTAGCGACTGCCTTCGATGACCGGGGCGGCCACCAGGTTGACCGGGGGAGAGTTCTGGCGGCGGAGACGAACGTACGGAAGGCCGCAGATAAAGGCAAAATCCACTTCGCCACTGTGGAGTTGCTCGAACGATTCGCCCACGACGAGATGCGCTGGCTGTCCGAGCGATTCGCCGACCCGGTCGGCAACGAGCTGGTAGGCCGGGCGGATGCAGGGAGCGAGAAACGTGGCGAAGACTAGCTCCGGCGTGCCGCGATCGTAGCACGGGAATGCCCCCAACGGAATCCTCCCGGAGCGCTTGTAGACTGAAATAGCCCATGAAAGAGAAGCAACCTGAGCGCAAACCGCCTCCGCAGATCCCGTCCGACATGCTCGCCTTCAACCGCCAGATCATCGAGGACTTCAGGGCCAATAAGGGCCAATTGAGTGGCCCGATGGCGGGGCGCAAATTCATCTTGCTGACGACGAAAGGGGCGAAGTCCGGCCGGCCCCGGACCGCCGTCCTGGGTTTCGGGAAGGATGGGGATCGCTATGTCCTGGTTGCCTCCGGCAACGGTGCCCCGGCTCATCCGAAGTGGTACCAGAACCTGGTGGCGAACCCGAAGGTGACGGTCGAGGTCGGCCCCGAGAAGTTCCAAGCCAGGGCGCACACGGCCGATGCCAGCGAGCAGGAACGAGTTAGGCCGCTGGTGCCCTACTTCGAGGGCGAGCAAAAGAAGACCAGCCGGAAGATCCCGCTCGTGATCCTGGAGCGGGAAAAAGGCTTCTAGGACCGATAGTCCATACCCGGCGGCGCTGCTAGCTGGAAACCAGGCGATAGATCGCGATCGCAGCGTTAATGACTCCCACGATTAAAACGGTCACGAAAACGCCTCGTGGCCCATCCCTTCGGGCCAGCCAGGCCGTGCCGAGCAGCCAGATGGCCGCGGGGATCGTTTCCAGCGTCTGCCACATCCCGAGCACGACCGCGCGGTACAGCGTCGCAAACGCAGGCAGGAGCGCCTGCATCTCCGCGGCACTCGCGGTGGCATAGCTATTGATCAACGGCGGCGCGGCCACCGCCATCGACGCGGCGCCGATCGATCCGATGACGACCAGGCCAAAACCGGCGAAAGCAAACAAATCGACGTATCTCGCGCCCGCATAGCGCGCTCGCAGATAGAGAACGACGGGGGCGATGCTCAGGTAGCCGAGCATGTCGATCAAGCTGCCCCACCGGATCAGGGCGGCGCCTGCCGGCCCTGAAGCCAGCAGTGTCGCCGGGTCCACGCTGAGACCGTGAGAAGACCCCGAGGCTACGGAATACATCACGCCGCTGGCAACTTCGAGCGCGAGGGCAACCACTGCGAAGATCATCGCCACCCGGGTCGGGATCGGGCCTCGTTGCGCCCGAGTAGAGCTCAGGTCGTACTCGCCGTCGCCGACGCCCAGAGATTGATCTTGCTTTCAGTGGCGTAGCGATCGATCTCGGCCAGTTCCTCGGGTGCGAACTCGAGGCGATCGAGGGCGGCGACATTCTGCTCGAGTTGCTCCACGCTGCTCGCGCCCACCAGACTCGAGGTTACACGCGAATCCCGGAGCGTCCAGGCGAGCGCCATCTGTGCCAGGGTCTGGCCGCGGCGCTTCGCGATCGCGTTGAGTCCCCGGATTTTGGACAGCGTGTCGTCGTTGATCTGATCGCGGGAAAGCGAACCCGGCCGGCTGGCGCGTGACCCTTCCGGGATCCCGGACAGGTACTTGTCGGTCAACAAGCCCTGGGCGAGCGGGGTGAAGACGATGCAGCCAATGCCCTCCCGGCCGAGGACATCGAGCAATTCCTCCTCGATCCAGCGGTTCAGCATGGAGTAGGAGGGCTGGTGGATCAGCAGGGGCGTGCCCATCCGCTTGAGGATGGCGGCTGCCTCGCGAGTCCGGGTCGGCGAGTAGGAGGAGATGCCGGCGTAGAGCGCCTTGCCCTGTTTGACGGCGGTATCGAGCGCGCCCATGGTCTCTTCTAAAGGCGTCTCCGGGTCGGGCCGGTGCGAATAAAAGATGTCGACGTACTCGAGACCCATCCGCTTGAGGCTCTGGTCCAGACTGGCGAGCAGGTACTTTCGCGAACCGAAGTCGCCGTACGGACCAGGCCACATATCCCAGCCGGCCTTGGTTGAGATCACCATCTCATCGCGGTACGGCCGGAGGTCTGCCTTGAGGACATGGCCGAACGTCTCCTCCGCGGTTCCATAGGGTGGCCCGTAGTTGTTCGCAAGATCGAAATGGGTCACGCCGAGGTCAAAGGCCCGACGGATCACGGCGCGGCTGTGCTCGAGCGCCCGGTCGGCCCCGAAGTTCTGCCAGAGACCGAGCGACAACCCGGGGAGCTTCAATCCGCTTCGCCCGGTCCGACGGTACGGCATGCGCCTGTAGCGGTCGGGCGCGGGCGTGTGAATCGATTCACTCATCCGGTACGACCAATCATATTCAGGCCTTGATTCCCGAGGCAATCTTGAACAAGACCGGGACCTGCAGCCCGCCGTCGTCGCGATATGGTTCGGCGAGCGTATCGAAAGCCGACCGGATCCGCCGCTGGACCTCGATCGGCTGCCCGACGATGAGCGAGGCGGTCCGTACGGTGCCGTCGCGCATCGCGGTCCACAGGCTCTCCGTGTCGGGTACCTGCTGTTGGAATTCGATCGTCTTGATCTCAACCCCGGTCAGGCCTGTCTCCGAGAGCAGGCGAAGTAATTCATGGTCCTCAGCGAGGCGAAACGTCGGCGGCCCGCTCGGGATACCCGGCACCGGTGGCGCGGCGGCCTGGGCCACGGCGTCGACGATGATCCCCATGAATCGGTTCTCGGCGGGCCGCCCCCACATGCTGAGGGCGAGCCGGCCACCGCTCGAGAGCACGCGGGTCAACTCGCGGAGTCCGGTCGTCGGATCGGGGAGATGGGGGAGGAGGAGGTTGCCGATCACGGCTCCGAACTCGCCGTCGAGAAAGGGCAATGAGTCGGCAATGCCCTGCCGAAACACGACGCCCGGATGCAGCCGGCGGGCGAGATTGACCATCTCTTCGGCCAGGTCAACCCCAGTGGCCTTCGCGCCGCGTTTCGCCGCCGCGGCCGCGAGAAGGCCGGGTCCGGTCCCGACGTCGAGGACCCGCGTGCCAGCCTTGACGTCTGCGGCGTCGAGCAGCGGCTCAATATTGTGACCGCTGACCTCGCTGAAGAAGCGGTGGTACCCGGCCGCCTTCTTTTCCCAGCCTTCGCGCTCGAACTGCTGGAACGCCGCTTGGTCGACGGTGGCCGCGGCCATCTCAGGATCGTAGCGAAGCGAGGCAGCAAGCGAGAACCAAAGGCGGCGTAGCATGGGCGCGTGGCGTTCTTTGAACCGCCGCCCCCGCGTCCACACCCGCCACAGCATTCCCGGCAGCCGGCCTGGATGAAGCCGGGCAATGTGATCGGCGAGCCGGTGTCGCTGATGAAGGCCGGTCTCCGGAGGTGGCGTCGGTTCGTTGCGATTGCTCCGACCGTCCTCCTGGCCGCTTGTGGACCCGTCTCGGGCGCTGCGCCCCAGGTGAGTCCGTCGGCCGCTTTTCACCCAGCGTCGGCTCTGACGGTGACGAGCTTCCTTCCGATCCAGGACCTGCAGGCGGCCAGCCTGGCCGCGGTTCCCGCGCTGCCGACGCAATTTCATATCGATGCTACTGATCAGGGTCGAACCATCACCTTGACCGGCGCCTACGCCGATGCGGCCCGGACCGTGCTCTTCTTTCACGGGACCGGTGGGATGAGGCTGGATGACGTCCGTGTGGAGGACGACGCGGGACTAATGGACGTCGGAGGCTCCGGCGGCCGTCATCCGGCCCCTGGTGACAGCGTCATCACGCTGGACGGCGTGCCCTCGGTCGGAGCCGGCGGCCTAGCCCATCTCCACATCGAGGTCCGCAACGCCTATGCCTGGCCGCCGCCAAACGGCGTGCTCCAGTCCATCTCGGGCACCTGGACCTACTCGATTGCGTTCAAGGTCCAGCCGAACGTCACGAGAATGGCGCCAGCACCGTTCACGCTCGGGCGATGGAAGGCGACCATCGAGGTCCTCGAGGTGACGCCGAGCGTGATCCATCTGCAGGCGATCATCGGCGGAGGAAACAACATGGAAGTCATGGGGCCCGGAATTCCCATGATTGCGACGCTCGTCGATCAGTCGGGCGTCGAGATCGCTTCAATCACAAGTGGAGCGGGAATTGCCGTTCCGAAGACCCAGGTGAATGCGGTGACCTATCAGAACAGCCGCATCAGGTTTCAGTGGCCTCGTCCACCCGCAGCCGGAACCCTCCAGCTGCACTTTCAGGGCGGTGGCG
This sequence comes from Candidatus Dormiibacterota bacterium, assembly GCA_030948145.1. Classification (GTDB taxonomy): domain Bacteria; phylum Chloroflexota; class Dormibacteria; order CF-121; family CF-121; genus JALYYC01. The sequence goes on along the minus strand of JALZAV010000004.1, from coordinate 39,671 downwards.
GCAGCTACACGATTCCCGTGGTCATCCCGGCGCTCGCCGCCGCCAGCTGATCGGATCTAGCGTCGCGCGAGGAGTCGGAGAGCGCCCTCGAACATGGCGATGCCAAGCGCCGCGAGGAGCAACGGCAGGAACGGCTCCACGCCGGGTACGATCGCGGACGCCAGCACGACGATCGCGACCCAGGCAAGAACGCGCCAGGGATGTCGTAGCAAAAAACTTATGAACGTTGGCACTCCGCAAGTATGAGGCACGTTGCCGGGGCTGAATCGAACATCCGACGACGCGACGGTCTCGAGGCCCGATCCATCCCCAGCGGCCCTCAACGCGTGTCGACGTGCAGGTGGTTGTCGTTGTCCGGGAAGATCATCAGCGTCGTCCCCGCTGTGCGCATGGCTTGCAACTGCGTCTTGAGGGCCTCGCTCTTCAACATAGTGTAGGCGGCGCCGGCGGATTGAACCTCGGGTTCGCCGAAAGCCTTCGTGGTCCCGTTGTAGGCGGCCTTATAGAGGTGCGCGGTGAATTTGACCAGTCCACCCGTAACGTTGCCGGGTGCGGGCTTGGCTTTCTCCGCATCCTTCATGGTGTCCAGATTTTTCTCGGGTGGAAAGAAGTCGCCCTGGAACGGAAGGCCCAGGCCGTAGGAGCCCTGCGGCAGGTCCTTGAGGACGGTGATGACGTCGCCCGCGGAGCCCGTGAACTCTCCCTGGTTGATGTCGATCGCCGCCCCGGTGCCATGCCGTCCGGCACTGGCGCCGGTTCGGATGAAGCTGCCAACCTGGATCGACTCCTTCGCTTTCGTCGGATCGGCGACCCAGCGATTGATGCGGGCCGCCGCCAGGGCGTGCATCGTCTGCAGAGCGCCGAAGATCGTCGTGTCCTTGGGGTCGGCGTTGCCGACCTTCTTGCCGTCACGCAGACTCTCGAGGTTGTCCTGCGTCTTCATCCCCGATGTGAACGTCACGAAGCCCTGATCGTGCGCCTTGAGCAGCCAGCCGGCCATCCCGGCGTTGGTCTTCAGGGAATCGACTTCGGCGATCAGCGCTTTTGCGTCGGCTACCGGGTCGTCCTTGACCGCGGCCGTAGCCGGGATCGTGCCGGTGGCGACCGCCGTGCCGGCATCCTGCCGCTGGACGTTCGGATGGCCGAGCCAGCGGGTGACGGCCTCGTTGCCGGCGAGACGCTGCATGCTTCGGACGACATCGGCGCGGGCGTCGACGGGGGACCCGGGCTGCTGGACGCGCGGGGTGATGGAGGGCGGGCGCTCCCTGTCGACGATCTCGTCATGCCGCGAACGCTTGTGCGCCACGACGCCGATCCTCCTCGGGTGAGCTAGGACGGACGTTAGCATTTTTGCGATGCCGGTGAGCTTCCTGGCCGTCCCGGAGTTGCTGCGGTCCGCGGTCGCGCGCTTCGGCGATCAGCCGGCCATCATCACGAGCGACCATTCCGAATCGTTTCGAGAGTTGGCGCGCTCCACGGCCGCCGCGGCCGGCGGCCTACGCCGAAGAGGGCTGATGCCGGGCGACCGCCTGCTCCTCGCCGCGCCAAACTCGCCGGCGCTGGTGCATGCCTGGCTCGGCGCCATCTGGGCCGGCGGCATCCCGGCCGCGATCAACCCGGAGCTGACGCAGACAGAGATCGACTACGTCGAAGAGGATCTCCAGGCTGCGATTGCGCTGATTCGTGATCAGGTCGGGGCGCTCGACCAGGAGCAGGCGGACGAACTACCGCGGGCAGCGACCGCCGACCCGATGGCGACGGCGGCCATCGTCTACACCTCGGGGACCACCAGCCGTCCGAAGGGGGTGATGGTCCGGCATGCCGCCTACACGGAGAGCGGTCGTGCCTTTCCCGGATGGCTGAACCTTGCCCCGCCGCAGCGGCTCTGGGCCTGCCTGCCGCTCTTTCACATCAACGCCCAGGCCTACTCGTTGATGACCGCGCTCGCCCATGGTTTTCCCCTCGCCCTCACAGGGAAACTCCACGCCACGAGTTTTTGGCGTGATGCGCGCGCGCTCGAGGTGACGGCGGTGAACGTCGTGGGTGCCATGCTGGAATTCCTGGTGGCGCAGCCGGAGAGCTCCTTTGTCGAGTCGCCTTTACGAACGATCTACGCGGCCCCTGGGCCTCCGCCGCCGCAGCGGGATCAACTGGAACAGCGATTCAAGCTTCGGATCCTGACCGGCTACGGGATGAGCGAGAACCCGTTCGGCTGTGCTGAGAGCCCCACCTCGCGAATGAAGACCGGGAGCATCGGACGCCCGCGTCAGCCCGCCACCGGCGCATTCGTGAACGAGATGCGGATCGTGCCTGAAGCGGGCGGGGAGGCGGCGACGGATGAGATCGGTGAGCTTTGCTTCCGAAACCCGGTCATGACGCCGGGCTACTGGAATGCCGCCGACCTGACCGCGGCCACCATCGTGGACGGCTGGCTCCATACGGGCGACGCTGGTCGCCGCGATCGCGACGGCGACGTCTTCCTGGCGGGTCGATACAAAGAGATCATCCGGCGGCGCGGGGAGAACATCGCGCCGAGCGAGGTGGAGGATGTCCTGCTGGCTCATCCCAGCGTTCGAGCGGCCGCCGTGTTCGGGATCGCGGCCGGCCTGGTGGAGGACGAGGCCGTGGCCGTCGTGGTGCTTCGCGAGGGTGCCGCGGGTGACGAGGCAGAACTAAAAAGCTGGGCTGCCACGCGCCTCGCAGCCTACAAGATCCCGAGCCGGATCCACTTCCGGGATTCGTTGCCGACAACAGCGACCCACCGCGTGGCGAAGGACGCCCTGCGAAAGGAGTACGGCAAGCGCCCATCCGCGACACCTAGACTGAGCGGCGATGCGCGTACCAGCCATCCTCACAGCGAGCTGGAGTGAGCATGGCTAAAGCAGCCGGCAGGGCTGCGCTCTCGCGAAAGCGCATTCAGGCAATGACGAACTCGCTGCGGCTCAAGCCGGGAACCTCGGTCAAACTCCCGGACGACTTCGATCCCGGGCATACCGGTGGGCTGCGAAAGGAGGCCGGCAGGCGGGCGGTCGAGGCGCTCAACGACGGTGTCAAGTTACTGGCCGAATACCAGGACAGGCTTCGAGCGCAGAGCACGGACGCCCTTCTGGTCGTCGTACAGGGTCTGGATGCTGCCGGCAAGGACAGCACCGTCAAGCACGTCATGAGCGGGGTCGATCCCCAGGGTGTCCAGGTGAGCGCGTTCAAGGCGCCGTCCACCGAAGAGCTGACTCATGACTTCCTCTGGCGCACCGCAGAGCGGCTGCCAGCGCGCGGGAAGATCGGGATCTTCAACCGGTCGCACTACGAGGAGGTGCTCGTGGTCCGCGTCCACCCCGAGGCGCTGGTGGCGGAGAACCTTCCGCCGGAGGATCTTGAAGCGGTCTGGAAGCGGCGCTACCGGGAGATCAACGACTGGGAGCGGTATCTCGTCGACAACGGGATCCACATCGTCAAGCTGTTCTTGAACGTGTCGTGGGAGGAGCAGCGCAACCGATTCCTGGCGCGGATCGATGACCCGACGAAAAACTGGAAATTCACGGCAGCCGACGTTCGCGAGCGCGCGCACTGGGATGCATATCAGCAGGCCTATGCCGACATGCTCAGCAAGACGAGCACGAAGTGGGCTCCCTGGTACGTGGTCCCCGGCGACCACAAATGGTTCGAGAGGATCGCAGCCGCGGCGATCATCGTCAACAAGTTGGTCGAGATCGATCCCCAGTATCCGACCGTCAGCCCTGCGATCAAGAAAGAACTGCGGGCGGCACGCCGCGAGCTACTCGCCGAGCCAAAGAGAAAGACGTAGTCGCCTACTCCCCGGTCCCTCCCCCGCGAAAAAGGCGGGGGAGGGAGGAAATGTTCGGCGACGCTACATCGTGAAGGTTTCGTAGACGGCGATCTGGCCGCCGCTGCTCAGGACCGGGCAACCCTTCGCATTGTTGGTGGCCTCCTCGAGTGACTTCGCCTCGACGATGCTGTACCCGGACGCCGGCGGCTGACCGATCGCGCCGTCCTTGGCGCCGCCGTTCGAGGCGACCGTCTTGACCTTGCCGGAGAACGGCGCACCCTGATCGACGATTCCCTTGCCCAGCTTCCCGAACCAGGCTCCCCACTGCTGCATCTGGTCGGCGCGCTCCTTCTCACTCTGTCCTGCGCTTCCGCCGTAATAGACCAGAACGTACTTCGCCATGCTTGTCCTCCTTGAGTTTCCGCGGTCCGATGGGATCCGCTGGCTAATACGACGAACGGCTATAGGCGGAAATCGACAGCGGTGAGGCATCCTTAGAGGAATGCCTACGGACGAGGTCGCGCCACATCCGGTGGCGGGGCCGCGGCCGTTGGACTGGCGGCGCAACCTGGCCGCGCTCTGGCTGGCCGAGTTCGTGGCGATCATGGGCTTCGCCTTCGCCTTTCCGTTTCTCCCGCTCTTCCTGCACCGGGAACTGCACATTCCGAACGGCTCACAGCTCGCCTTCTGGACCGGCATTTCCGCGGGGTCGACCGGCTTCGCGCTCGCGATAACCGCGCCCCTCTGGGGACGCCTGGCCGATCGGTATGGCCGAAAGCCCATGTTGGTCAGAGCGATGGTGGGCGGCGGATTCTTTGTTGGCCTGATGGGCCTGGCGCAGTCGGCGCTGCAACTGACCGTTCTACGCGGTCTCCAGGGGGCGAGCTCCGGCACTGTTGCCGCCGCGACCGCACTGGTCGCGACCGGAACGCCACCCGCGCACATGGCCTGGGCGCTCGGCATTCTGAGCTCGGCGATCTCGCTCGGCAACGCCACCGGTCCCGCGGTTGGCAGCCTCGCGGCGGGTGCGCTCGGTCTGCGCGCGATCTTTTTTGCCGGCGGTGCGCTCCTGCTGCTGGCCACGATCCCGGTCGTCCTGGTAGTCAAGGAAAGCTCGGTTCGAGTGCCGAGGGCACAGGCACCACCGCTGTGGCAGACGCTGCACGCCGCGCGTCCGGGAACGGTGCGCGCGCTTGCCGTCCTCGTCGTCGCCCAGGCGCTGCTCCAAACGACCTCATCCGCCTCGCAGCAGCTGGTCGTGCTGCGGCTGCTGCAACTGGATCCGTCGGGCGCGGGGGGGCTCACCGGATTTACCTTTGCCGGCGCCGGGATCGCTACGGCGCTGGCGGGCATCACCTATTCGCGAGCGGTGCGGCGGAGCAGCTATCGCCTGGTGACGCTGATCGCGGCCAGTGTTGCCATGCTCGCCACTCTCGGCACGGCCGCGGCCGGCACGGTGGCGTTGCTGATCGGCTTCTTCGTCCTGGTCAGCTTCATGGCGGGCGTTCTGATCCCGGCCTTCGGCGCCATGACCGGGCTCGAGTCGCCCCGGCTGGTGCAGGCCACGGTCTTCGGTTTTGCCTCGAGCGGGATCTCGGTCGGTTTCGGGTTCGGGCCCCTCGTCGGTGGATTGGTTGCCTCCGTGGCCGGCGTCCAGGCCGCGCTGCTCGTCGCGGCGGCGATCGCGTTTGCCCTGGTTATCTTGCTGGGCGTCGCCGCGCGGGAGCCGCACCCGCCCGCTCGCGTCCTGGCCCCGCCGCGGTCACAAACCTGATCGCCTGCTTGAAGAGAGCAGCATCCTGCGCGTAGGCGGTCGCGTCGTCGTGCCGGATGCGAGCCCATTCCCGGAGCACCGGCTTGTTGCGCATCTTGAACGGCAGGTAATCGACGCCGTCGACAATCCGCTGCACGACCTCGGCCGGCAGCTTGATGGCCACGCCGTCCTGCGCGACGAAGGCAAACAGGTGCTCGCCCGCGAAGAACTGTGGCCGTCCGCTGACGCCGGTCTTCTGGCGCACCTCGGGCATGCGGCGCACGACGCGCGCGACGACCTCGGCGACGTCCTCTCGATAGTTGGGTGCTTTCGCGGGTTTGGGCATGAGCTAGCCGCCGGCAGAGCTCACCGGTTGGGCCGCGTCGCTTTGAACGGTCTGCCGAAGCGTGATCTCGGGTAGATAAAAACTCACTACGAAGCCGATTGCCACCAGCGTCGCCGACAGGAGAAAGGCTCGCTGCACCCCGACGGCCAGGCTGACGCGGATGGCGTGGAGCACGGACGGAATCGCGGTCGGTGGCAAGCCCGAGACCTGGGAAAGACCACTCTGGCCGACGCCTGAGACGAGACCTTCCCCCAGGTCCTGGCCGCTTTTCGCGAGGGCGCTCGCCGCCGGCGCCGAGAGGTGTCGCGGTAGCTCGGCCTGGAACGACTCGAGGACGATGGTCGTCATCACCGGTATCCCAATCACCGACCCGAGCGTGTTGAAAAATTGACGTCCGGCATTGGCCGTACCCAGCAGGCGGTAGGGAAAGGCGCTCTGCACCGAGATCGAGAGGATCGGGAAAACCCCGCCCACGCCGATGCCGGTGACCACCATCGCGGTGATCGCGACCGTCCAGCTCGAGTCTGCGTCAAGCCGGCTCAGGGCAAAGATGCCGACGACCGCCACCGCCATGCCGATGACCGCCTGGAGTTTGTAGCGGCCGGTGCGGCTGAGGAGCTGCCCGCCGACGATGCTGCCGATGACGAAGCCGCCCATCATCGGCGCGAGGATCAAGCCGGCGTCCTGGGCGCTCTGGCCCTTGACGCCCTGGGCGTAGAGCGGCAGGAAGGTCAGCGTGCCGAAGAGCGCGACACCGACGAGAAAACTGAGGATCACCGCGACCGTGAACGTCCGGTTCTCGAAGAGATGCAGGCTGAGGATCGGCTCGCCCGTCCGGTTCTCACGGACGGCGAACAGAAGCGCCAGAACGCCACCGAGAGCCAGCGTGCCGACCACCTGGAGCGATCCCCACGGGTAGCTGATGCCGGCCCAGGTGAGGCCGATCAGGAACGGGACGACGGCGGCCACGAGCAGCGCAATGCCGAGCCAGTCGATGTTGACCCGGCCGCTGCGATGCACGCGCGGCAGGGTGGAGGCGAGCATCGCCAGGGCAAAGATGCCGAGCGGCAGGTTGACATAGAAAACCCAGCGCCAGCCGAAATGGACGGTCACCACGCCGCCGAGCGTCGGCCCGACGATGCTGCCGAGGCCGAACACGCTCATGATCAGGCCCATCCAGCGGCCGCGCTCGCGAGGAGAGAAGATGTCGCCCAGGGTCGTGACCGCGAGCGCCATCATGGCGCCACCGCCGAGCCCGGTAATGGCACGAGCGCCGATCAGCTGGTACATGTTCTGGGCCAGACCCGAGACGATCGAGCCGAAAAGGAAGACGAGCAGGCCGGCGATGTAGAAGGGGCGACGGCCGAAGAGATCGGACAGCTTGCCAACCACGGGGACGGCCACCGATGAGGCCAGCAGGTAGGCCGTGAAGATCCACGCGTAGAGGTTGAGCCCGTGGAGTTCGTCGACGATGGTGGGAGCTGCGGTCGAAACGATGGTGCTGGTCAGCACGGCTGTGAATTGGACCACCAGGACTGCGGCCAGCACCCAGTAGCGCCGATTCGCCGCAACCTGGTTCGTGGTCTGGTAGCGAGAGGCCGCTTCGGCGCTCATCGCGGCAAGGAGAAGGGGTTCGTTTCGAGGAGTTTAGCGGAGGGCAACGATCAGGCGGCGAGCACTTGCGGACGATCCGGGCGCGACGACGTAAGCCCATAGGCGAGGATGGCGCCCACGCCGGCCACGGCGATCACCGCGCCCATCGGGATGGCGGAGGCGATGCCCGCGATGCCGACCAGTGGTGCGCCAAAGGCGGCGATGCCGCTCTGGATCACGCCCAGCAGCGCTGACCCGGTCCCGGCGGCCTCGGCATGCCGGGAGAGGGCGAGGGCGGTGGCGTTCGGGACGACAAAACCGATGCTCGAGACGAGGATGAAGAGGGGAGGAAGGACTGCGCCCAGGCCGAGCCCGGCGAGAAGGACGGCCAGCACCGCGAGGCCCGCCACGGCAGTGCCGACCAGGCCACCCATCAGCAGCCGTGCAGGCGCGATCCGGCTCACCAGGCTGCCGTTGATCTGGCTGGTGATCACAAAGCCGAGCGCGTTGACGCCGAAGACGAGGCTGAACGTCTGTGGTGAGATGTGGAAGATCCCCTGCAGCACGAAGGGCGAGCCCGAGATATAGGCAAACATGGCGCCGAACGCGAGCCCGGCCGACACGGCATAGCCGATGAATCGCCTGTCACGACCGACGATGCGGAAGGTGCGACCCGTGCCATGGAGGCTACCTTCGCGTCTCCGCGCGGCTGGGAGCGTCTCAGGCAGCCACACCAGCGCCGCGAGAAATAGCAGGGCGGTAATCAGCGCCAGCACGACGAAAATGCCATGCCAAGAACTGAAGCGCAGCACTTGGCCGCCGAGGACCGGCGCCAGGATCGGGGCCACCCCCATGACCAGGATCAGTCGCGAAAAGTAGCGTGCCGCCGGCACGCCCGAATACATGTCGCGCACAATCGCGCGTGCGATCACGATCCCGGCTGCGCCGGCGAGACCCTGCACCAATCGCAGGGCGACGAGCATGATCGCCGAGGGGGCAAGCGCGCAGAGCAGCGAGGCGACGACATAGATCGCCACCCCGACCAGCAGCGGCCGCCGGCGCCCCAGGCTATCGCTGACCGGTCCAGCCACCAGTTGGCCAAGCGCGAGGCCAATCAGGCAGGCTGTCAACGTGAGCTGGATCAGTGACTCACTGGCGACCAGGTCGCGGCTGATCGCCGGCAACGCCGGCAGGTACATGTCGATCGAGAGCGGCCCGAAGGCGGTCAGGCCGCCCAGCAGCACGAACAGCCGGACTCGCTCGGTCCGCGTCATGGTCGACGGGTGAATCGACCCCGGGACAGGTATGGGCGCGACAACAGGCTTATTCACAGATTCCCTAGCTAGAACCCGATCGTGTCGCGATTGATTCCCACTCGGTGCGATTTCCGCAAGTTCCCGGCGGGAGGACCGTTTTGCCCCCGATGAACCTTCTCAGAATTGCGCTCACCGTATTCTCGATTGTGAACGTCGTGTTCTGGGCGATTCTGGCCTGGGCATGGGCGGTCCAGCCCGCCTGGGCCGCGCGACTCCCGTTCGATCTCGGCACCAACGTTCGCTACAAGAAGAACGTTCCGACCTGGGCTCGGCTGGCCGCCGCGGTTGCCGCGTTCTGGGCCGTCGCCGCCGTCCTCTACGTCACCTTGTTCGCCTCGAACCGCGTTGCGTTCGCGGCGCTGTTCGTCACGGCGGCCATCTTCCTGATCCTCGCGCTCGGCGCCGCCGCGCGCGTCTACCGGGTGCTCCAGAAGGGCAAGGTGCCCGCGATCGGCGACCGCCTCCGCCGCATCAGCTAACTCGAACTTCCGCCGCGCCCCGTGGGCTCGCTTCCCGCAAAATCGGGAGGTGAGCCGCTGGGAGGAGGTCGTCACCGCAGAACCCGCCTTTGCTGATCGAGTTCTGCGGATTTTCGATCAGCGGAAGCACAAGACCCTCGCCACGCTCCGTGCCGACGGGTCTCCGCGCATCAGCGGTATCGAGGCCGAGTTTGTCGATGGCGACGTCTGGCTGGGGATGATGCCCGATTCCCTGAAGCTGCGCGACCTCCAGCGCGATCCACGGCTGGCGCTGCACGCAACCTCGGACGATCCTCCCGCCGATCGGCCGAGCGCGTGGCTGGGCGACGCGAAGCTCAGCGGCCGCGCCGTCGCGGGCCAGCGGCCGGACCTGCCGGCACCGGCCGCGAACTGGTTTCGCATCGACCTGAACGAGGTCGTCCTCACCTACGTCAGCGATCCACCGGACTTCCTGGTGGTCGAGTCGTGGCATGCCGGCCGAGGCCTCGAGCGCCTGGAGCGGAAATGAGCGTAATCGCCAGGCCGGTTATCCGGATGACCGGGACGGATACGATCCGCGCCTTGCTGGTCGTGCTTGTCTGGGGGCTGAACTTCATCGTCATCGATCGTGGCCTCAAGACGCTTCCGCCGCTGCTCTTCGTTACCCTGCGCTTCGTCTTCACGGTGTTGCCGGCAATCTTCTTCGTCGCGCGGCCCGGCGCTCGCTGGTACTGGATCCTCGGCCTCGGACTCTTTACGAATACGGGCCAATTCGGGCTGCTGTTCGTCGCCATTCATCGCGGTGTGCCCGCCGGCCTGGCCTCGCTCGTGCTGCAGTGCCAGGTTGGCTTCACGCTGATCTTCGCCGCCGCCGTCCTGCGAGAGGCACCTCGATTGCTCCAGGTCATCGGCACGCTCGTCGCCTCGATCGGCATCGTCATCATCGCGCTCGGGCACGGCGCGAGCACGCCCCTGGCCCCGTTGCTCCTGGTGATCCTCGCCGGGGCCAGCTGGGGCGCAGGCAATATTTGCACCCGCTTTGCGAAGGCGAAGTCGTCCTTCGGACTGATCGTCTGGGCCGGGCTCATCGCCCCGGTGCCGCTGCTGACCCTGTCGCTCTGGCTCGAAGGCCCGCAAGCCGACCTCGTCGCCATCCAGCACCTGTTTCCAACCGGCGCGCTGGCGCTGGCGTACATCGTTGTCGGCGCCACCATGTTCGGTTACGGGACCTGGAGTGCGCTCCTGCGCAAGTATCCGGCCCCGGTGGTTACGCCATTCGCCTTGCTGGTGCCCGTCATCGGTATCCTCTCCGCCTGGATCGTGCTCGCCGAAGTTCCTTCAGTGTGGGAGCTTGTGGGTGGCGTTGTGGTGATGATCGGGCTGGCCCTCGTCACCGGGGTTGCCAGCGCCGCCTGGCATCGCGCCGGGCGAATCGGCCGGGAGCGGGCTGCCGCCTAGCTGCTCGACGGGCCCGGACGGCGGTGGTACCCTCGCTGCGGGCGAGGAAGTGATGTGACCGAGGCGACCGACGCCGTCATTGCCGTGGACAGCCGGCCAAGGATCTCCGGCGAGGAAGCGTGGGCGCTGGCGACTTTGGAGTCCGAGCGGCTGCTCCACCTCCTTCGCTCGCTGACGGAAGCGGATTGGTCCCGGCCCACCGATTGCACGGGATGGGACGTCCGGGCGATGCTTGGCCATCTGGTTGGCGGAGCCGAGGGGATTGTCAGTACGCGCGAGTTCATCCACCAGTACCGGACCGGCACCCGCTTGGTAAAGGAAGGCAAGGCGGGTGGCAAGTGGCTTGTCGACGGCATCAACGCCACGCAGGTGCTCGACCGTGCCGGCGCGAGCACGGACGAGCTCATCATTCGTTACGAACGGGCCATTCCGAAGGAAATTCGCCGCCGCCGTCGGCTGCTTCGCTTTCTGCCCGGATCCATTGACGATGTCGGCGGGCGCATCAGCTTTCGGGAGCTGTACGAGGTCGTCATCACCCGTGATACCTGGATCCACCGGGTGGACATCAGCCGGGCGACCGGGCGCGAGATGGTCATGACGGCCGACCACGACGGCCGGATCGTCGAAGACCTCGTCATCGACTGGGCTAAAAGGCACGGACAACCGTTTAGTTTGGTGCTGACGGGACCGGCGGGCGGCAGGTTCCAGATCGGTCGCCCGGTCTCGACCACGGAGGTCGACGCGATCGAGTTCGCACGTGCCCTGAGTGGCCGGGGGACGCGGCCCGAGACGCTCGGGACCCGCGCTGTCTTTTGAACTAGGAGGTTTTCGCCGAGCGCACCTGGCGCAGCGTCTGGCGCATCTGGTTCAGGTGAAACCGGTCATGCCCGGCGAGCATGCGAAACATCAGGTCGTAGTTCTCCGGGCCGCGCTCGTCGTGCATCACCAGACGCGTTCGGTCATCCGGTGACGCCCGGCGCCAGAGCTTGAGGTTGGCGGTGCGGAGCGCGGTGAAGGCCTCGAGGAGCTCTTCGGGTTCCTTGTCGTTGTGCCGGAGGTTTTGGACCCAGAGATCCTGGTCGTAGCCGCCCACCGTAGTCCCACTCTGGGCCAATGCCCAGCGGTAGCGGCCGGAGATGACCAGCTCAGCGTCTGCCACGTGGCCGAGCAGCTCGAGGACCGACCACTCCTTCGGCGCCGGCCTGGTTCGCTTGTCCTGGGCCGCTTCCTGCAGCATTGTCCGAAGCTCACCCTGGGTCTGCGACTGCACCGTCGCGGGATCGTCGGGCCCGAGCAGGGCCAGGAGTTGTTGCTGGTAGGCGGCGGCGGCCGCCAGATCAGGTACGTGCTGAGCCACGGGCGCAGTGTACAGAAGCCGGCCGCAGCGACCTAACTCCGCAGACAATACGAGGGTGAGATCCTTGGCCGCGCTGCCCAAGGCAGAGCTACACCTCCACATCGAAGGAACGCTCGAGCCGGAGTTGATGTTCGCGCTGGCGCGACGGAATCAAATTCCGGTCCCTTATGCGTCCGTTGACGCCGCCAGGGCGGCCTATGTATTCAGCGATCTGCAATCCTTCCTCGACATCTATTACGCGGGCTGCGCCGTCCTGATGGCAGAGCAGGATTTCTACGACCTGGCGTGGGACTACCTCGAGCGCGCCTCGGCCCAGGGGGTCCGCCACGCGGAGATCTTCTTTGACCCGCAGACGCACACCGGGCGCGGGATTCCGATCGAAACCGTCATCAACGGGTTGCATCGCGCTCTGGTCGATGCCAGGACCCGGCTCGATATCTCCGCCAGCCTGATCCTCTGTTTTCTGCGGCACCTCAGCGCGGAATCGGCGATGGTGACGCTGCGTCAGGCCTTGCCGCTCCAGGGACAGTTCGTCGCCGTGGGGCTGGACTCGTCCGAGGCTGCGCATCCGCCGGGCAAGTTCAGGCAGGTCTTCGACCTGGCGCGATCGGAGGGCTTGCTGACCGTCGCCCATGCCGGGGAGGAAGGGCCGCCATCCTACATCTGGGAGGCGCTCGACCTGCTTCATGCGCGCCGGATCGACCACGGGGTGCGCTGCCTCGAGGACAATCGCCTGGTAGACCGGCTGGCCGCGGAGCATATCCCTTTGACGGTCTGCCCGCTGTCCAACGTCAAGCTCCGCGTCTTTCCGGGGCTGCGCCAGCACAACCTGGGAAAAATGCTCGAACGTGGCCTGCTGGTGACGGTCAATTCGGATGACCCGGCCTACTTCGGCGGCTACATCGAGGACAACTATCGGGAGGTAGCCGAGGCGCTGGGGCTCACCTCCGACCAGATCGTCACGCTGGCTCGGAACTCCTTCCTCGCGTCCTTCCTTCCGGAGACGGAGAAGCGGCGCTATCTACTGGAGATCGACGCCTACGCCGCCGAACGGCTCAAACACTAGCCCCGACGTATCTTCTGGGGGTTTCCCTGATTCCGTGTGGCCGGCTGCACGATAGCCTGCTCCTGAGGCGCTGAGATGAACAAGGTGACTGTCGACGTTGTCGTGATCGGAGCCGGGCAGGCCGGCCTCTCGACCAGTTATCACCTGAAGCAGCAAGGGATCGATCATGTCGTGCTGGAGGAAGGTCGGGTCGGCGAGTCCTGGTTTAGCGGGCGGTGGGACTCCTTCACGCTGGTCACTCCGAGCTGGACCGTCCAGCTGCCCGGGTTCTCTTACCAGGGTGACGAGCCTGACGGCTTCATGGGCCGGGATGAGCTGGTCGGGTATTTCGACCGATACCAGGCGTCCTTTGACCCGCCGGTGCGGATCGGCGTCACGGTTGCCGCGGTCGACCAGACGGACGGCGGGTTTGTGCTGCACACGAGTCAGGGGAGCCTGAAGGCACGGGCGGTCGTGGTCGCTACGGGATCATACCGGCGTCCGGAGCTACCGCCGTTTGCGGCCAGCCTGCCTGCCGGGATCACCCAGGTCCACTCGAGCGCCTACCGCAGTCCGGCGCAGCTACCTGAAGGTGCCATCCTGGTCGTGGGGACCGGTCAATCCGGAGCCCAGATCGCTGAGGAGCTCCACGAGGCGGGCCGGCGTTTGTTCGTCTCTGTGAGTAGCTGCCCCCGGATCCCGCGGCGGTATCGCGGCAAAGACATCGTCTGGTGGGCCAAGATGGGTGGGCTCTACGAGCGTACCGTCGACACGCTCGACGATCCCGCCGAGAAGTGGGCGTGTCACCCGCAGAGTTCGGGCCGTCGCGGGGGCCACGACATTTCCCTGCGTCAGCTGGCCAGTGAGGGCGTGACCCTGACCGGCCGAGCTCAATCATTGATCGATGGCGTCTTAACCCTTGCTCCAGACCTGAGCGAGAACCTGCGCAAGGCCGATGAGTTCGCAGAGAAGGTGTTGCAGCAGCTCGATGAGGTGGTGAGCAAGATGGGGATGAACCTACCCGAGGACGAAAATCTGCGTGGCGTCGGCGCGGCCGTCGCCGGCGAAGAGCAACCGATCCCACGGCTGGATCTCGCGAAATCGGGCATCACCAGCGTGGTATGGGCGACTGGATACTCACCGGATTTCCCCTTCGTCCGCTCCCCCGTCTTCGACGCGGCCGGCCGCCCGGTTCAGCGGCGGGGAGTAACCGCTACGCCCGGGTTGTACTTCATTGGACTCGAGTGGCTTTACAAGCCGAAATCCGGTCTCCTGCTCGGCGTCGGCGAAGACGCCGCCTACATCGCGTCCGTCATCGTCGGCCAGGCGCAATCGAAATCTCAGAGAATGGAGGCATCGTCATGAAAGACAAGCAAATCGTCGGCGAACATCGACAGGAGAAGGCCTGCCTGTGCCGGCTCTTTCCGAACTCGAAGCTCTTCCTGAAAGCGACGCACCAGCACGACAGTAAGGGTCAGGCCGAGTACAAGTGCCGGATGTGCGGCCGGGTTGTCTACCAGACCGCCTAACGCTCGGCGGTGGCGAGCGCCCGACCCTCGCTCGATACAAAGCGATGGGCAAGCTCGGTCCTCGACCGGAGGCCGAGCTTGCTGTAGATCCGGCTCAGGTGCGCTTCGACCGTCTTGGGGCTGATAAAGAGCGCGGCGGCGGCCTCGCGGTTGGTCTTGCCTTCCGCGACCTTGAGGGCGACTTGGAGCTCCTGCAGCGTCAGGTCATCCGTGGCCGCCCGTCCGCGTCGGATCGTCTCGCCCGTGGCCCGCAGCTCGTTGCGTGCCCGTTCCGCCCAGGGTTCGGCGCCGATGGCCTCGAAGGTGTCGAGCGCCCAGTGGAGGTGCTCACGCGCCTCGCTCCGCTGCTTCGCGCGACGCAGCCGCTCCCCGTAGCAGAGCTCGGTACGGGCCCGCTCGAACGGCATCGACGTGCTGTCGTGCAGCTTGAGCGCCGATTTGAAGGCCGGCGCGAAGTCGTCCTCGAGCAGGCCGCGGCATCGCTCGGCGGCGGCCCGGCTCCAGGTCCCGATCGTGACCGCCGCCTGATTGTCAAAGGCCGCGAGAGCCAGGGCGGCGTCGGATCGACGGCCAACATGAACGTAGGCTTCGATCAGGTCAGGGGTTTCCTGGAACAGCCACGGCGCAGCTACCAGCGCAGTGCTCCGCAGGAGGGTGGAGAGAGGCTCGAGGTACGTGATCGCCTCCTCGTTGCGGCCGTAGCCCAGGTGGAGCAATCCGCCAATCCGAGCGCTGTAGCCGCCGACGATCGTCTTCGCGTGAGGCGAGACGCCCGCCAGGCGGGTCAAATGCGCACGGCAGTCCGCCTCCATCCCGCGCGCCGCCTCGATCCAGCCCAGGCAGGCGAGCGCGTAAATGAGGGAGAACATGTGACCGAGCTCGGTCGCCAGGGCAACGGCCTCCGAGGCCTCGGCATACGCCTGCGCCCAGCGCCCCGTCCGAAAATCCAGCTCGGATAGGTGACCGAGCGCGTAGGGCAACGCGCCTGGGGCGCTGGCGTTCCGCGCCGCTGCGATCAGACTCTCGAGCGGGACCCGCATCCGGTCGAACTCCTCGTAGAAGAGGAAGGATGCGGCCGAGTTGATCAGCTGTACGGCGAGCTGCAGGGACTCGCCCTCGTCGATCGCTTCGAGCGACTGCAGGAGCAGCCGATGGGCCTCGTCGCGCTGGGACTGGTCAGGACGGACGAAAGCGAGCAGGGCTTTTCCGTAGGCACCGGCAGCGGCGGCCTCCGGCTGGCCGCCCGCCCGCAGGCCGACACGGTACGCACGTTCGGCCACGCGCAGCGCTTCGGTCACGGTGCCCTTGAAGTCGGCCTCGACGTCCCCTTCCTGGATGGCTGTCGTTGCAGCGTCGACCAGCATCAGGGTCGCGCTGGCCGGATCCGCGTCCTCGATCTGGTCGACCGCATGCAGCAGGATCCGCCGCGCCCTAGCCGGTGATCCGGTCCACATCTCTGCCCGGGCGCGGCTATGGGCGATCGCCGCCTGGAGCGGGATCTCGCCGGCGAGTTCGCGCGCTTCGTCGAGGAGCGCGATGCCGCGCTGTGACTCGCCACCCACGTAAGCATCGGTGCCGGCCTCGTGGAGACGTGCAGCGCGCTGTTCAGAATCCGGTGTCAGGCGGGCGGCCCGCTCGAATGCCCGGGACGCCGCGGCCAGCCCGCTTCGGCCACGGGCCTCGACAGCGGCGGCAGCCAGTGTGGCTGCGACCTGTTCGTCCTCGCCCTGGGCGGCGGCGGCGAGGTGCCAGGCTCGGGCGACCAGCGATTTCGAATCGGTGAGCGCGGTGGCGAGCGCGGCATGCGCTGCGCGGCGATCGGGGGCCGTCGCGCCGTGGTAGACGGCGGCTCGGATCAGCGGATGCTGAAACTGGAGCCGCAATCCGTCGTTGCGGATCAGGCCGGCAACCTCGGCCCGGTCGAGGGCAGATAACCTGGCCCCGAACGCATCGCCGGCTCGTCGGACCTCGTCGATAGACCCGGATCCCGACGCTGCCACCAGCAGGAGCGTCTTCCGGGTCTCGTCCGTAAGCCGGGCGACACGCCGCTCGTACGAGCGCTGGATCCCGGGCCCGGTGGGCAACGGCTCCTCGAGTGGCGCCATTCCGGCCAGTTGCTCGGGTGAGAGGACCTGGAGGCTTTCGAGAATGGCGAGGGGATTGCCTCGCGTCGCGTCCTGCATGCGGTCGACGACGACCGCCGAAACCGGTGAGGCGGCGGAATGCGCGATCAGGTCGCGGGCCGCGTCGTAGTCGAGTCCGCCGAGGACTAACTCGGGCACGCCCGGGGGGCGGAACTCGATCGGTTCACCCTCGCGGACGGCGAAGAGCAGCGCCGCTCGATCGGCGTGCAACCGGCGCGCGACAAAGAGCAACGCGTCGCGCGAAGCGGCATCGAGCCATTGCGCGTCGTCGACGAGCGCGAGTACCGGCTGGCGCTCGGCGGCCAGGGCGAGGAGGCTCAAAGTCGCCGCGAGAACCGGGAAGGGGTCCTGGGCGATCGCTGGCCGCAGCGCCAGAGCCGCGGCGAGGGCGTCGGCCTGCGGCCCCGGGATTTCGGGGAGGAGCTCGAGGACCGGAAGGAGCAGCTCCGAAAGGCCCGCATACGGGAGCTCGGACTCGGCCTCGATTCCGGTGGCGGAGAGCACCGTCATCGCGTCCGCCTTCAGGGCGGCAAATTGCAGGAGGGCGCTCTTGCCGATGCCCGGCTCGCCGCGAAGAATCAGCGCTGCGCTGACACCGGAGCGGGCATGATCGAGGAGGGCGGCGATCCTCGCCTGCGCATCACTCCTCCCCAGGAGCATGGCCCCATGTTACGGGCGGGACGCCGGAAAGCAAGCTCTAGGGATTTCCCTGATTCGCCGGTGGAGAGGTACGGCGCACCATGCCCGTATCAAGCCAGGGAGGACGACATGAGCAACCTTACCGATCGCGTCCGGCGACTTAACGCGGCAGTAAACGCCCACGACCTGAACCCGATTGGCGACATGTACGCGGAGGACGGCGAGTTCACCTGGCCGGGATTCCCGACGATGAAAGGCCGGCAAACCGTGATCGCGTTCTATGCCCAGATCTTCGGGGCGTTTCCCGACGTGCATGTCACCCTCACCCGGATCGTCGAGCAGGGCGACGCGGTCGCAATCGAGTACGAGTCAAGGGGGACGAACAGCGGCCCGCTGCCGCTGCCAACCGGTCAGCTGCCGGCGACGAACAAGCCGGTCGTGATCAGGGCCGCGTCGATCGGAACGGCCGACGCGAATGGCCGGATTCAAACGCAGCACGAGTACTTCGACCAGGTCGAGATCCTTGCTCAGCTCCGCCTGCTGCCCGTGCCGGAAGGCGCCGGCGTCTCGGGCTGAAAATCGTGGCGGACCGGGTGCAGGCTCTCCGGTCCGTTCCCGCCCTTATCCCGTCAGCCAGGCGAGTGCATCGTGGCGCTTGCCGAAGTAGCCAGTCGGGAATCGGGCCGGTCCTTCAGGGGCAGGCGCTTTCCCGATCATCGGCATACCTGGTGGCATCAGAAAAGCAAATCTGGTTACGCCCGCAGCGTTGTAGCGAGGAATGATATTGGCGTCCCTCCAGGCGCCATCCATGAACGCCGGGCTCATCTGGAAACTCGTTCCATCAATCAGAGCGCGATGGCGATGTGATCTCCCGACATGTTCAGCAAAAGTGCTCAGCCACTGCTGAAATTGGTCCTTCGACATCGCCACCGTTGAATCGAACCAGCGCAGCTCGATCAGATCGCGTGACGGGCGATCAATGATCTCGCCCCACTCATCCTCGTAGACATGCTTCGAATCCACCATCGCCATTCCTCCTGCCTTCGGCTGCCTGCCACGCTTAGCCTAGCCCTCTTCGAAGACGATGTCCTGGGCGCCATCCCAGAGGACGCGCCGGCCGAGCTCGCTGAGATGCTCCCGGCCGTCCTCGATCGTGGCGAAGTGGTTACCGGCCAGGGGCCCGGCCTTGCTGCCGAACGCCGTCTGGCCATAGGGAAACAGGATCTCGGTTTCGCTGACGCCGCCGGGATAGATCAACAGCTCGCCGGCCCCTGGATAGGTCGTGGCATTCTCGGGACCGAGCCCCGTTTTGAGGTCGCCGAGCGGCACCCACGCCGCCTGGCCGCTCCAGCGCGCCTGGACCAGTTTCTGCCGGATGGGGAGGAGTTTGCGGAACGCGGCCACCGTCTTCGGCGCCATCTTGTCCTCGAGCCGTGCGCGGAACTGGAGCGAGCCGACCGTGATCTTAACCATCGCGCCTCATCGTAAGTCCGATCACGCCGTGCGCCGGCTTCGGATCGCTGAATACCCTCGCCTTGTCCCTGCCCTCGCCGACACGCGATGTATCCCAGAGACGGTTTTGGGCCTGGAAGCTGACCTCTGAGAGATCGGTGAAGCGGTCGAGGATCCGCGTGCCCATCTCGTGCACCAGGTGCTGGATCGACATGCTCACGAACGCGTCGAACGTACTGACCACGAGCTCGCGGACTTGCTCGGAACCGACCAGCTGCGACTCCTCGAGCGCCCGGGCCGGATCCGGATACCGCCAGAACACATCCAGGTAGATGTAGAGCGGGCGATCAGTCACTTCGGGCAGGGTGGTGAACTCGTCCCGGGCGAAGCTCTTGAAGGCGCTGCCGGTGAGCTTGATCAGGCGAAGATGCCGGCGGCCGCATCGGAGCGAGCGGATCCCGTTTCGATCCCGCTCCAGTTCGACGGACTCGTAGTCGTCCTCCAGCGGGCCGCTGAGAAGTTTGTCGCTGTGCTTGATGAATGGCAGTTCGCGGATCGAGACCCGCAGCGTCTGCATCTGCTCGTAGTGCTGGAGGAACTCGCGAGCCAGGAAGTCGGCAAATGGCTCGTACCGGTCACCCTGAAATTGCAGCGCCATCGCGTAGACGAAGTTCTTCATGGTGTCGGTCGCCACCACGTTGCGGTTGTCGCCCTCGGTGTAGGCGGGGAGGAAGTTGTCGCCGAGGACGTCGACGCTGGCGCGTCCGGCCAAGAGCCCCCGGGTCGGATGGGTCCGATAGAAGGAGACCTCATGCTTCCCGTAGCGGATCTCGGTCTTCATTTCCGCAGCCGGTCTTCCGCGATGTCGACGATCGCTCGTAACCCCGCTGACATTTCTTCCTGGCGGCTGGCGGTGAGGCGCTGTTTCAGCACCTGCACGATCTCGGTTTTAGGTCGCTTGTTGACGAAGAAGACGAAGCGGAAGCCGAAGCGGCGCTCGTACTCGGCGTTGAGGCGGGTCAGTTCCGGAAGGATGTCGCTCCCTTGCTCGGCGAGCGAGAGCTTCGACAGCTTGGCCGGATCGTCGCCGATCCGCGGATGCGCGTTGAGCGTGGCGACCTTTTCCTCTTCGGAGAGCATCGGGATTGCCTCGCGCATCTGGGCGACGAGTTCCGACCGCGTCGCGGCCGGGCCCATGGCCCTGACCTTCTGGGCCAGCGGGGTCGACCCCTCCAGCGCCTCCTCGATTGGGATCATTCAACTGCCTCGGTAGGTTGAGAGGCCGAAGGGGGAGACCAGGAGCGGGATGTGGTAGTGCCGCGGTTCCTTGATCAGGACGTCCAGAGCAACCATGTCGAACATATGCGGCTCCTCGAATCCGCTGAAGTGCTCTTCGAGCTCGAACACCAGGCGGAATGTCCCGGGATCGATGCCGTCGGGGACCAGCTGGGCAATGCGTCCATCCGCGCCTGTGCGGCCCTCTCCAACCGGGTCCTCGCCATCGCCGAGCAGGCTGACCCCAATGTCGGGCACCGGCTTGCCGGTTGCGAGGTCGAGCACATGGGTCGAAATCGTGGCGCGGCTCATGGCGGTGGTCTCCTGTAACCGGGGTTTGGATGCAGGCCAATCAGGTCGTCCGGCTTGACTGGAGCGCGATAGAGGTCGTGCCCGGTGGCCTGGCGCAACGCGGCAAGCACCGCCGCCGGCACGACCACAGTCGATAGCTCACCAACGCCCTTGGCGCCGAAGGGCACGCCCGGTTCGGGCTCTTCGACGAGGTCTGACACGACCGTCGGCATGTCGAGGATGGTCGGGATCAGGTAATCGGTGAAGGAGGCATTGCGGACCTTTGAGTCTTTGAGCTCGATCTCTTCCATCAGGGCGAGGCCCAGGCCCTGGGCGCTGCCGCCCTCGATCTGGCCGACCACGCTCTGCGGGTTCAGCGCCTTGCCGACATCCTGGCTGACGGCCAGCTGCACCACCCGGACGAGACCGAGATCGGTGTCGACCTCCGCCACCGCGCGCGCGGCCGCAAAGGCAAAGGTCACATGGGGATCGCCCTGGCCGTTCTCGTCGAGCTTTTTCGTCTCGCGATGATGGTAGACCCGTGTCGCCTCGAGCGGGCGATCAAGGCGCTCGAGTCCGCCGAGGTGATCGAGTTGGGCGCGCACCGCCTGGCAGGCCAGCTGCACGGCGCCGCCGGTCATCATCGTCTGGCGTGACGCGGAGCTCGACCCAGCCGAGCCGATCGCCGTATCGGCGGGATCGAGGGCGACGTCATCGACGCCGAGCTCCGTCCGCGCGATCTGGGTCACGATGGTCGCGAGCCCCTGTCCGACCTCAACCCCGGCGGTCTTGACGTGTGCCACCAGGCGGCCGCCCTCGCGAAGCAGGCGGACACGGGCCTCCGACGAATCGTCGAAGCCCTCGCTGTACCCGAGGTTCTTGTACCCGACGGCGTAGCCGACGCCCTGCTTGACGCCCTCGCCGTGCCCGACATTGCCGGCGCCACCGGGGAGTCGCATCGGGTCGCGGTCGAGCGGCGGTTCGACGGCCGGCATCGGCATCGCCGCGCAGCGCCGGATGAGCTCGGCAACGGGGGCGCTGCCTCGGATCGGCTGGCCCGTCGGCATGATGCTGCCGGTCTTCATCGCATTCTTGAGCCGAAGCTCAATCGGGTCCATGCCGAGCGCCTTCGCGAGCTTGTCCATCTGGCCCTCGAAGGCGACGCAGGCCTGCACCGCGCCGAAGCCGCGCATCGCTCCGCAAGGCAGGTTGTTCGTGAAAACCGCGGTCCCCTCGAGGCGCGCGTTCGGCACTTCATATGGGCCGGCGGCAAACGTGGTGGCATTACCAATCACCGGGCCCGAGGTCGAGGTGTAGGCGCCGCCATCAGCGAGGAGGCGTGCCTGCACGTTGACCAGGCGGCCGTCGCGCGTCGCCCCATGCCGCATCCAGATCCTGAACGGGTGGCGGTGGACGTGCCCGTGGAACGATTCCTGGCGGCCATAGGCTATCTTCACCGGCCGCTGCGTCTTGAGGGCCAGGAGGCAAGCATGAATATGCATGCTGAGGTCCTCGCGGGCGCCGAAGGCGCCGCCGACGCCGCTCAAGTGAAGGCGGACCTTCTCCACCGGCAGGTTGAGGCAGGGCGCGATCTGCTCCTGGTCGACGTGCAGCCATTGGGTCGCGACGTAGAGGTCCACGCCGCCGTCTGCGGCTGGAACGGCGAGGCCGGCCTCCGGGCCGAGCGGTGCCTGGTCCTGCATTCCCGTCTCGTAGTAGCCCTCGACCCAGACATCAGCCTTTGCCTCGGGATCGCCGTGGATGATGCGCAGCGTGCGAATGATGTTGTTGCCGTGGCCGTGGAGCTTCGGTGCGCCGGCCTCCAGCGCGCGCTCCGGGTCGCTGAGCACCGGCAGCTCCTCGTAGTCGACAACGATCTTCCTGACCGCCTCACGCGCCTGCTCCCGTTGCTCGGCCGCCACCACGGCAACCGCCTCGCCCATGTACCGCACCCTCTCGAAGGCGAGCACCGGCTGGTCCTGGACATCGAGGCCGAACGTCTTCTTGCCCGGGACGTCGGTGCCCAGGATCACTGCCCGGACGCCCGGACTGGATTGGGCGGCCTGGATGTCGATGGAGCGGATCCGGGCATGCGGCAGCGGGCTGCGCAGCGTCTCGCCCCAGAGCATGTTGTCCCGGTGCAGGTCACTCGCGTACTCGAACTCACCGAGGACCTTTGGCACGCCGTCAACGCGACGGATCGATTCGCCGATGCCGCCCCGGATCTTGACGTCGACGCTCATCGCGCCACCGTGACCGGACGCCGCAGGTCCGAGACATCGACGCCGGTCAGGCGACCATCGGCAACCACCTGTCGGCCCTCGACGAACAGGTGGCGGGCGGTGCTCGGCGCGCAGAAGACGAGCGCGGCGATCGGGTCAGTCTCGGCGCCGACGAAGCCCGGACCGTCAACTGGGTAGAACGCGATATCGGCCCGCTTGCCGGCCCCGAGCGATCCAATGTCGTCGCGGCCGAGACAGGCGGCGCCTCCTCGGGTGGCGATCCGGAGAACCTCGCGGGCGGTCATCGACGCGGGCCCAGCGACGGCGCGCGTCATCAGCATTCCCTGGCGCGCCTCGGCGAGCATCTGGTTACCGTCATTCGAGGCGGAGCCGTCGACTGAGAGGCCGAGGCGAACATTGCTGTCGAGGAATCGCCGGGCCGGCGCAATCCCCGATCCCAGGCGGGCATTCGAGCTCGGGCACCAGGCGACGCCGGTGCGAGTCTTGGCCAGCAACGCGGTGTCGGCTTCATCCGCGTGCACGCAGTGGGCGAGCCAGACGTCGTCCCCGAGGAAGCCGAGGTCTTCGAGTAGCTGGATCGGGCGCCGGCCGAACTTCTCCCGGCAAAATTCCTGTTCGTCGATCGTCTCAGCAATGTGGGTGTGCAGGCGTACCTGGTGCTTGCGGGCCAGCGTCACCGACTCGCGCATCAGCCGGTCGCTGACGGAAAATGGAGAGCAGGGTCCGACCGCGATCTGCAGCATCGACCCCGGCGCCGGATCGTGATGCCGGCGAATGATGGCCTCGGTGTCGCTGAGAACGGTATCGATGTCCTGCACGATCGAGTCGGGCGGAAGGCCGCCCTTCGACTCACCGAGGTCCATCGAGCCCCGGCAGGGGTGAAAGCGCAGCCCGATCGTCTTCGCCGCGTCGATCTCGGCCTCGATCAGACCGTCGACGCCGCGCGGAAAGACGTAGTGATGGTCGACGGACGTCGTGCAGCCGGACAGCGCGAGCTCGCTCAGTCCGATCAGCGCCGCGGTTCGTTCCCACTCCTGGTCGACGTGTGCCCAGACCGGATAGAGCTCCTTCAGCCAGCCAAACAGGCCCTGCTGCTGCGCGCGGACCCGAGTCAGGACCTGGTAGAGGTGATGATGCGTGTTGACCAGGCCAGGGATCGCGACCAGGCCTCGCCCGTCGATCCGCCGCACCTGCCCCGACGCAGGTGGCTTCCCGGTCCCGATCCAGGTGATCAGGCCGCCGTCGATCAGGATCGAGCCGTCGCTGAACTCCGTCCCGGCGTCATCCATGGTTGCGATCCGGGAGCACGACTCGACCAGGATCATGGAGTTACCTTCTTCAGGCGCCCGGCGGCGAGGGAAACCGCGGCGAGGATCTTCTCGTAGCCGGTGCAGCGGCAGAGGTTGCCCGAGAGCGCCTCCCGGACCCTGACCTCGCTTGGCGCCGGGTCCTTCGCCAGCAGGTCAGCGACCGCGACCACGAACCCGGGCGTGCAGAAGCCGCACTGCACCGCGCCGGCCTCGTCGAAGGCCTCCTGCACCGCGTGCATCGCCGTGCCCTGGCCGAGGCTCTCGACCGTCCGCACCTCGCGGCCGTGCGCCTGGGCCGCCAGCACCAGGCAGGCGCAGGCCAGCTCGCCATCGAGCCAAACGGAGCAGGAGCCGCATTCGCCCTGCTCGCAGGCGTTCTTCGATCCGTAGAGCTGCAGTTCGTCGCGGAGCATGGTCAGCAGGCTGGTGCCGGGCCAGACGTCGGCCTCGCGCCAGTCGCCGTTGACCCTGATTCTCACAACCATCGCTTCAGCTTCCGATCCGCGAGCGCCCAGCCGAGCGAGCGCCGGGCGAGCACGTTGCACGCATGACTGCGGTAGGCAGCGGTGCCGCGGACGTCGTCGATCGGGCGCGCCGCGGCTGCGACGCGGGTGGCGAACTCGTCCCAGGCCCGCTCGGGAATCGGTCGGGAGGGATCATCCCAGCTTCCGGCTTCGGTCATCAACCGGCTGATGAAGTCCTCGGCCTCGGGCGCCCGCACGACCGTGGGCGCCACCGACCCAAGCGCCACGCGCACGCGGTGTGCGTCTTCGTCGACGACGAGGCAGAGGCCGACAAGCGAGATAACCATCGCGTTGCGGGTGCCGATCTTCGAGAACGATCCTGGGCCGCGAACGTGTTTCCAGCGGGTCCCGAGGATCAACTCATCCTGGCCGATGGAGGTTTTCTTGGGGCCCTTGAGGAATTCATTCCAGGGCACGCTCCGGCGGCCGCGGCGATTGGCGAGGACGACCTCGGCGTCGAACGCAACCAGGACGGGGAGCGCATCGCCGGCGGGGGACGCCGTCCCGAGGTTACCGCCGACCGTGCCGCGGTTCCGGATCTGCGGCGACCCGACCGAACGCGAAGCCTCGACCAGCGGTTTAACCTCGGCCATCGTCTCGATCACCTGGGCGTAGGTCGCTCCGGCCCCGAGAAACCAGGAACCGTTCTCCCGGTGGATCGTCTTCAGTTCGTCGATCTGCGAGACGTCGATGATGGCGGCCGGGCGGGCGCGGCCGAAATTGATCTCGACCATGACGTCAGTTCCCCCGGCGAGGCACACGGCCTCCGGATGCTCGGCCTTCTGCTCGAGCGCCTCGTCGAGCGTGCGGGGAAGGATTATGTCCATCAGGCCGCCTTCATTATCGGCGGGCCAGTAAGGCGCGTACGGCCCCGAGCAGAGCGCGGGCGCCCAGCACCAGGTGCGCCTCATCGGTCTGCTCGCCCGGCGCGTGGCTGACACCTTTCCGGCTGGGCACAAAGAGCATCCCGGTCGGAACGTGATGCGCGAGCACCTGGGCATCGTGGCCGGCGCCACTCCAGAGCCGGCGATGTGGCCGGCCGGTAGCCTCACAGACCTCGTCGAGCGCGGCCATGATGGCGGCGTCCATAGTCGCGCCCGGGACGCTGGACAGGAGTTTCGCCTCGAAGCGGCACGACTCCTCGGCGCAGATCTCGGCCACCCGTTCCTCGAATCGCCGGACGATCTGGCGCACCACGCCCTTATCGAGATGGCGGACCTCGATGGTTAGGATGGCCTCTCCGGGGACCACGTTCACAGCGCCGGGCTCGAATCGCATCATCCCGACGTTTGCCACGGCCTCCGCGTCGATTGCCTGGACCAAGCCCTTGAGGTCGACGGCGACGCGGGCAGCGGCGCGCCCGGCATCGTGGCGCACGTTCATCGGTGTGGTGCCGGCGTGATTCTGCATGCCGCTGATCCGGAGTTCCTGGCGGTGGACCCCGACGATGCCGGTGACGACGCCGAGGTCCGTCCCGCTCGTATCCATCCGCGGGCCCTGCTCGATGTGCAGTTCGAGGAAACGATTGACCATCTTCAGATGACGGGCGGCGTCGTTCATCCGCTCGAGGTCTACCCGGGCGAGCTTGAGAACCTCCGGAATGGGGACACCGGTCCAATCGGTCCGTCCGCGCAGCATCGCGATGTCCAGCTCGCCGCAGAGGGCCTTGCTGCCGATAAGGCCGGTCTCGAAGCGGACACCCTCTTCATCGGCGAAACCAACGACCTCGACGCGCTCGACGGCCGGGTCTCTGGATTCCTTCAGCGTTCGCAGCACCTCGAGCGCGGCGACGGCGCCGTAGGCGCCATCGAGTCTTCCCCCGACAGGAACGCTGTCGAGGTGCGATCCCGTCAACAGGAACGGTCCGCCGGCGCCGTCAAGATGGCCGAAGACGTTGAGCGCCTCATCGATCCGCACCTCGAAGCCTGCATCGCGAAGGCGTTGGGCCAACCAGTGGCGACCCTCGAGATCGGTTTCGCTCCATGCCAGGCGGTCCACGCCACCATCAGGGCGGCCGCCGATTGCCGAGAGGTCGCGGAGGTCGGAAAGGAGCCGATCTCCGTTGATGTCGGTCATCTGAGATCGATCGAGCGGTCGAACGGCTGGCACTTGAGGAATTGGCCACGGCCCTGGCGGGCAAGGACCTGTCCATCTTGATAGATGACCTGCCCGCGGGAGATCGTGGTCCTAACCCGGCCCTGCACTGTCAGGCCCTCGTAGGGCGAGTAGCCGGCGCGGCTATGGAGCTCTCGTTGCGAGAGGATCCGTTCAGGTCTCGGATCCAGGATGACCAGGTCAGCGTCGAATCCGGCCGCGAGGTCACCCTTGCGGCCCCAGAGCCCGAAGATCTTTGCCGGGTTGGCGCAGAGGAGTCGCACCAGGTCCGGGAGGTCGATTCGTCCCTGCCGCACCCCGAACGTGTACAGCAGGAGCAGGGTGGTTTCGACGCCGGGAATGCCGCCGCTCACCTTGCTGAAGTCGTCGACACCTTCGCGCCCGCCCAGGCCAAAGCCGCAGTGGTCGCTGCCGATCGCGTCAATGCCTCCGTCGCGCAACCGCTCCCAGAGACCGGACTGGCTCGCAGGATCCCGCAGCGGCGGCGTCATCAGGTAGCGGGCGGCGTCGGCACCCGCATAGACGGAGTCGTCGAGCACGAGGTAATGCGGACAGGTCTCGGCGATAGCCCTGACGCCCGGGCGAGCCTCCCGGACCAGGTCAACCGCGAGCGGCGTGGAGAGGTGGACGAAATACACCGGGCTGCCGCTGGCACGGCTGAAGAGCAGCCCGCGCGCGACGGCCTCCGCCTCGGCGACGGCCGGTCGCGCCACGGCGTGATAGGCGAGCGATGTCTTGCCGGCGGCGATCAGCTCGCGGGTCTTGCCCTCGACGATGGCGTCGTTCTCGGCATGGACCTGGACAAGCAGGCCCGCCTGGCCGGCGCGCTCCATCAGCCGGTACCAGGTCCAGTCGTCGACGTAGAAGACGGTATCGCGATAGGTCGTGTACACCTTCGCGCTCGTCACGCCGGTTTCTACCAGGCTGTCAAGGTCTCGTTCCCATCCCGGCAGGAGATCGGTGATGTTGAGGTGGACGCCGTAGTCGATGAGGGATCGGCCGTCGATCTGCTGCAGGCGAGAGTCGAGCGCGGCTTGAAAGGACTGCCCGTGTTGCTGCGGCGCGAAATCGAGGAAGGTCGTGACGCCGCCGGCGGCTGCCGCGACTGAGGCCGACGCGAAATCGTCGAGCGTCTTCTCGGTGCCGGTGTCGAGCACGAAGTGGGTGTGCGGGTCGACGACGCCAGGCATCACCAGCATCCCGGTGGCATCGATCACGGTTTCCGAATCGGCGGGCAGGCTCGGCCCGACGGAAGCGATTCGCTCGCCCTTGATCAGGACGTCCGCCGTTCGCGCGCCCGAAGCGCGCACCACCGTTCCGCCCTTAACGAGCACGAGGCGGCTGGAAGTCGACGACCTGATCCTGGCCCTTCCAGTTGACGACATGGGTCGCGGGTTCGGCCCGGGCGACCACCTTGCCATCCTTGAGCACGAGCCGCCGCGGCGCGATCCGCCGGACCGCGTCCATCTCGCTGATGGCGTCGAAGAGCACCAGGTCGGCGCGGCAGCCGACCGCGAGGCCGTAGTCCTGCAGCCGGAGCGTCCGCGCCCCGTTCGTCGTGATCATGTCGATCAGGGTCCGGATCTCCTCGTAACCGGACATCTGGCCGTAGTGCGCGAGGACCATCGCTGCCTGTAGTGGATCGCCATAGCCGAGCGGGTACCAGGGGTCCATGACAGAGTCGTGGCCGATGCAGACGTTGACGCCGGCGTTGAGCAGTTCCTTGACGCGCGTGTGGCCGCGCCGGATCGGATAGCTGTCGAAGCGGCCCTGGAGGGTGGCATTGTCGAGGGGGTTCGTCACCATGTTCATCCCGGCGCGTTTGATATTGACGATCAGTCGGCCCGCGTAAGCGTTGTTGTACGAGTGCATCGCCGTCGTGTGGCTGGCGGTGACCCGCCCCGCCATGTCCAGCCGGATCGTCTCCGCGGCCATCACCTCGACGAAACGGGAATGATCATCGTCGGTCTCGTCGCAGTGGATGTCCACGAGTTTGCCGTGCTCCTTCGCGAGCGCCATCGCGAACTTGACCGACTCGACGCCGTACTCGCGGGTCAGCTCGAAGTGGGGGATCCCGCCCACGACGTCCGCGCCCATTTCGACCGCTTTTCGCATCAGCGCCTCGCCATTGGGAAACGACTGGATCCCCTGCTGAGGGAAGGCCACGAGTTGCAAAGTGATGCGGTCCTTGACCTCTTCGCGGAGCTCGAGCAGCCCGCGCAGCGCGGTCAGGTTCGGATCGCAGACGTCGACGTGGCTGCGGGTAAAGAGCACACCGTTGGCGAGCTGCCAGCGGAGGACCTCGGAGACCCGGTGCTTGACGTCCTCGACCGTCAGCTTCTTGACCCGCTCGCCCCAGATCGCGATCCCCTCGAATAGCGAGCCGCTCTGGTTGTGGCGCGGCTGGCCGACCGTGAGGACGGCGTCGAGATGAATGTGAGGCTCGACCAGGGCCGGCGTCAGGAGGCCGCCATGGGCGTCGATCACCTCGCGCGCCTCCGGATGCTGGCCCGGACCGGCCAGCCCGGCGATACGGCCGCCCTCGATGCCGATCGAGGCAAGCGCCTCCGAGCGGGGAAGGCGCGCGTCCTTGATCAGGAGGTCGAACACGATCGAAAGTCTACGCAGAAAGATTTCTCTGGTGCCGGAGCGTGAAACCGTTTTACAATGCGGTCGGAAGTCGGCAACCACACGCGTAAGGGGAGAGGACTGTGGCAACAACGACCGACATAGACTCGCAGGTACCGGTCCGCGAGGGGGAATACGGCAGCCGCATTACAACCGTCGAGCCCGGCGGCGTCGAATACATCCCGGACAGGGAGCGGCATGGCAATCCGTTGCAGCTGTTCTGGACCTGGATGTCGCCAAACATGGAGTTCGCGACCGTCTTCGTCGGGGTTTTGCCGATCGCCATCTTCGGCGGCGGCTTCTGGCCGACCGTTATCGGGGTCATTATCGGTAGCCTCATGGGCTCGATCACCCACGGCATCCTCTCGACCATGGGCCCGCGCTTCGGGGTTCCCCAGATGGTCGAGGGCCGCGCCGCGTTTGGATTCTTCGGCAACTTCCTTCCGGCGGCCTTGAGCTGGCTCACCGCGAGCTTTGGCTGGTTTATCGTCAACTCGGTCAGCGGCACGTTCGCGCTCGTCCAACTGACTGCGGTGCTCAACAACAACCACGCCGTCATCAGCTTTCCGGTGGCATTCGTCATCGTGGTCGTGGCCCAGGTCATCGTGGCCTTTATCGGCCACAACCTGATCCATCAGTTCGAGCGGATAATTTTTCCTTACCTCGCGCTCGTGTTCGGGCTCGCCACCATCATCGTTCTGGCCCACTCTAACCCAGGGGTTGGGTTCAATGCCTCCGCCATTGTGCCGTTCGGGGGCGCCTCGGGTGCGTTCATCCTGGCGGTCTTCATCTCATTCGGCTATGCCATCGGATGGAATCCGTTCGCGTCCGACTACAGCCGGTACCTGCCGAGGACGTCGAACCCCAGGAGTGTCGCGCTGGCGGCCGGGCTGGGCGTCTTCATCTCCTGCGCCGTGCTCGAGATCGCTGGTGCCGCGGCCGCGACGATCGCAAAGATGGGACCCAACCCCGTTGCTCTGTTCACTGATCCCCTGCCGACATGGCTCCAGGTGTTGGTGCTGCTTGGCATCGCCCTTGGCGCCGTCGCTGCGAATGTTCTCAACATCTATTCCGGGTCGATGGCGTTCCTGACGCTCGGCATCAAGCTCGCCGTCGAGAAGCGGCGCGCCATCTCGGCCCTCGTCTTCGGCGCCATCGGGCTCGTGATCGGGTTGCGCTTCCAGGCGAATGCCGCACCGGGCACGAAGTACGAGAACTTCCTGCTGGTGATCACCTACTGGATCACCCCCTATCTGGCCGTTGTCCTGACCGACTATTTCCTGCACCGCGGCCAATACCCGGAGTCGGTTTTCTACGACACGCATCGCCGCCGGTGGAGCGGCTTCATCGCGATGCTGGCCGGCATCCTTGCCACCATCCCGTTCTGGGATCAGAACCCGCCGTTCGTCATGTGGGTACCAACCCACTACCCGCAGCTGGGCGACCTCAGCTTCTTCGCCGGCGGGATGGTGGCCACCGTTGTCTACCTGGTACTGAATCGGCTCGACCGCCGCTCGCAGGTCGCAACCCGAACGGTCTAAGCGCTGCAATCAAGAGAACGCCCTCCACTCTCGGAGGGCGTTCTCAATTCGTAACCCAATAACACTGTCTCGAAGTGCCAGGCGAACATCACTTCGTGAAGCGACTATCCCGGCATCGGTCGGACGATCGGCTGAGCTTGCATCGGGCCGCCAGAAAGCGTAGAAGGAAGGTGGCGCTAGCAGGGGCCAGGTTGACGGGTCGAACATT
The DNA here is from genome assembly GCA_030948145.1 of Candidatus Dormiibacterota bacterium. Classification (GTDB taxonomy): domain Bacteria; phylum Chloroflexota; class Dormibacteria; order CF-121; family CF-121; genus JALYYC01. The sequence continues at coordinate 8,659 of JALZAV010000004.1, read as the reverse complement.
TACGGGAGGGCAGACAGACGATGCTGAAGATCGAGACGTCGACGCACATTAACCGACCGGTGGACGAAGTCTTCGATTATCTCGCCGATCCCGCCAAGCTGCCGGAATGGAACACCATCGTGGAATCGGCCACGCCGTCCGAGACGCCGATCCGCGCCGGCACCACGGTGCGCCTGCGGGCGCGCTTCCTTGGCAAAAAGATCGAGGCCACGCAGGAGGTGACCGAGTTCGAACGGCCCAAACGCTACGTCAACAAGACGAATAAGCCATTCCCGCTGGCGACAACCACGACCGTCACCGCGGAGGGCGGCGGGTCGAAGGTAGTCGCCACTTACGATGCCGAGCCCGGGGCCTTCTTCAGGTTCGGCGAATCGATTGTGGGCAAGATCGCGAAGAAGCAGCTCCAGGCGCAGCTGGACACCGTAAAGGACATCCTGGAAGCGCTCGTGCCGGCCGAACGATAGGGACATCCTGGGCCAGGCTAGCGCCCAGCCGATCTACTTACGGTCGCAGAGGTAACCCGGGATACGGCACACCAAGCACCGAGAGCTTGGAATTTGCGCCACCGGTGTCGAGCGAGAGGTTCGACAGGTAAAGATTCCGGCCTTTGAAGACGAGGCTGGCGACGAAGTCGAGATCATTGGCGCCGATCCCGTCATAGCGGGCGATTAATTGCCCCTTGGGGTTGAGGACCTGGATCTCGCCGGTGGGAGTACCCGGCGTCGGGTGCTGCGCCGAATTGGCGCAGACATAGAGATTGCCCTTGACGTCGAACGCGATCCCGTCCGCGCCGCGTAGCGCCTGCGTGGCGGGATCGCCCGAGGCGAAGAGCTGCATCGGCCCGGCGCTACCATCCTTCAGCACCGGAATCCGGTAGATCTTGTCGTCCGATGTCGTAGCCACGTAGAGGAATCGCTGGTTCCGGTCGAAGGCCACGCCATTGGCGCCGAATGGTGGTTGGCCATGGGGCTGCAGCCGAACATCCTGGATCCAGACCTGGTTACGCGAGCCGTCGGGCGCCACCTTGTAGATGGCGCCCTGGAACGAATCCGAGATGTATAGATTGCGATGGCGGTCCTGCGCAAGCGCATTGGGCGCCTGGAATCCGGTCGCCACCACGGTGACGGCATGCGTCCTGACATTGACCCGGAGCAAGCGGCCGTTGCCGGGCGAGCCGTTGGCGAAGTCGAGCACGTAGAGGCCGCGGCCCGGATCGTAGAGCTCGCCGAGCAGTGACGCCTGCCCGCCTGGACCCGCCGGCACCGGGATCACATCGACCAGTTGGCCCTTGCGATTCTCGACGCAGATATTGGCGACCGGCTTCATGGCGAATGACGAGGCATAGAGGTTGCCCTGTGGATCGATCGCGATGCCTTCCGGCATATGGCAGACGGCCGCCAGGTTGGGCCCGAAATTCGTGACCTCGCCCGTATCCTGGTGTCCGGCAACGACCGTCGTCGGGGCCAGGAGTGCGGCAAGCGCGGTGATCGAGATCAAGAGATAGCGCATGGCGATTCCCTCCTATCAACCCAGGCGCGGACGCGACGTCAATATTCTAGGGTGGGCCGATCCAGCCTGATGTTTATGCGTTGTTTACGTCCCGCTGACCATGCTGAGAGGCCATGGGTCAGGAATCTGGGGTCGCTCCCAGCGAGCTCCGCCGCGACGTCAGCGTCTGGGGCTCCTACATGTGGGGCTACGCGGATGTCGGCGCCGACATCTACACCGCGCTGGGCATCGTGGCCCTCGCCGCGCTCGGCTTCACGCCGCTTGCCTTTCTCTTCGCCGGGCTCGTTTATGCCCTGGTCGGGCTCGGCTATGCGGAGCTCGCCTCCGCGTATCCGGTCGCCGGTGGGGGCCAGTATTACACGCTGCGCGGCATCGGTGACCTGGCCGGCTTCATCGCCGGGGCCGCCCTGCTCCTCGACTACACGATCGACATCTCGCTCTTCATGGTCGTGTCGTTTGGCTACTTCAACTTCTTCCTGCCCTACGTGGCGTTCGGCCATCACATCAGCGACTACACGATCGTGCTCGGCCCGATACACCTCGCGTGGCTATGGCTGGTCGAGACGCTCGCCGGCATCCTGGTCCTGATCTGGTTGAACGTGCGCGGCATTCGCTTCTCCTCGGCGTTCAACGAGATCCTCGGCGTGATCGCGATACTTGGCCAGTCGATCATCGTGGTCGCGGGCTTTGTCCTCGTCTGGCAGCCAGGCCTGGTGGCCCAGCAGTTCACGCTGAATCGCCCGACGCTCGGCCAGTTCGCCTTCGGGTCGTCGCTCGCGATCATCTCCTTCGTCGGCCTGGAGTCGATCTCGCAGGTCGCCCAGGAGACCAGGCGCCCGGCCACGATCATCCCGCGCACTTCGATCGGGCTGATCCTGTCAGTGCTGATCTTCGCGATGGCCTTCGCAATCCTCGCCATGGGCATGTTCCCGGCGCAGGCGTTTCGCGGTCACGAAGGAGACCCGGTCGCCCTGATTGCCGGCAACATCCCAATCATCGGCATCGTCGCCGCACCGGTGACGGCCCTGATCGGGGGCATGATTGTCTTCATCTCCGCCAACTCGGGTGTCGTCAGCGCGTCACGCCTCACGTACTCCATGAGCCAGTTCCAGTTGCTCCCGAAGTGGTTCAACAAGGTGCACAAGAAACGCAAGACGCCGGCGCGGACAATCATCGTGTTCAGCGGGGTCGCCATCGTCCAGACACTGTTCGCCTTCTTCACGCCGGGCAAGCCCGGCAGCAACGCGGCCATTGACCTGCTTACGAACCTTTACGCCTTCGGGGCCACCAGTGGGTACCTGTTGGTCTTCACGTCGTTGATGGTGCTTCGCTTTCGCGATCCGTATACCCCGCGGCCGTACAAGATGCCGTTCAACGTGCCGATCAAGTTCCATGGTCGCACCGTGGAATTTCCGATCCTCGGGATCTTCGGGATCCTGGGGGTCTCCACCATCCTGTTCGAAGTCATCCTGACCCACGACGTGGGTCGGATTGCGGGTCCTGGGTGGATCATCCTCGCCGTGCTGCTCTACATGCTGGCCCGGAGCCGGCAGGGACTCCCGAAAGTGGGGAATGTGCCCCGCGACTGGGAGGCGACGCAACGGCGAGTCCTGCTCGAGGCGGAAGAATACGAATCGCTGGAAGAGTACGAGGAGGCCCTCGCCGCCCGCGGGCCGAAGCCCTGACCGTCAGCCCGAAAGTTTCTTCAGCTTGATCAAGCGGCCGCCAATCAGCCATTCCGTGATGTAAACGTTGCCCTCTTTGTCGATCGTGAGGCTGTGGGGGCTGTTCAGCTTGCCCGCTTGCAGCGACCGTGGCCGGCGCGGCGCGCCGTCCTCGGCCACTTCATTCGGCCAGCCCTCACGCGACGGCGCCTCCTTGTCCTCCGCCACGTAGCCAACCAGGCGATCCGCCGAATCCAGTACCGTCAGCCGCGGCGGACGAAACTCGAGGACGAGGAGACGGTCGCCATCGACGGCAAACCAGGTTGGCCGGGAAAGGAAGTCGGCCCCGACCACGCGCCGGAAGCGGCCCTCGAGGTCGTAGACCTGGATCCGGGCGTTGTTCCGGTCGGCAACGTAGAGCTCCGGCTCGCCGCGGCGGCGGTCGATGAAGACCGCGTGCGGCCCCTTGAACCGGCCGGCGCCCTCCTCGCCCGATAGGCTGCGGAGATAGCGGCCGCCGGCATCGAACCGATGGACGTAGCTCTCGCCGTAGCCGTCCGCTACCCAGATGTCGCCGTTGCCGCCGGCCCGCTTCTCATTGACGGCCACGCAGGTCGGCCGATAGTCCCCATGCCCGTAGGCGGCGACCTCCGGCTTCGGCAAACGCATCAGCACGCGACCACTTAAAGCCAGCTTGACCACCGACGATCCCTCGCTCGTCGGCGGCGGCTCGTAGCCAGAGTCCGTCGATTGCTTCATCGCCGCATCGGCAACCCATAGATAGGCCGCCTCGCCTTCGCGGACGGCGGTCAGCCCGTGGGCGTCCGCGATCTCGGCCTCGACCGAGCGATGAAGGGAGCCGTCTGCCTCAAAGAGCAAGAGCGTCGATTTCGAGGGATGCACCGTGGCGACCTCCCCATTGGGCATTACGGCGATGCCGTGATGGGGCCAGGCCGCGGCTGCGGTGTCGTCCTTCGGCATGCGTGCCCAGTTCTCGACCCACTCATAGGTGAGATCGCCCGCGCCGACGGTCCCGGGCGCGACGTCACGCATGGGCGCTCACCAGGGCCGCGGCGGCCGCGACCAACGCGGCATTGTTCGGGGCAGGCGAGCCATCGGGCATCAGCAGGGTGTCCTCCAATCCAATCCGGACATCGTAGCCGTGCGCGACCGCCGCGCGGAGGACCGGCCATGTGTTAGGGCCCGAGCCATGCTGGAGAATCGGCCGGTGAATGCCGCTGCCCTCGAGCACGCGCGCGGTCGCCGCCGCGCTCGCGACCGGGTCCGCCACGCCAGGATCGTCCACCTCGATCAGCACCCGTAGGGTCCGCTCCACGAAGGCGCTACCGGCGAAGACCCGGGCATCGGCGACAGATGCCAGACCCGCCTCGATCCCGATCCCCTTGCGGATCAGCATCTCGCACAGTTCGTCGGTGCCATCTTCGGAAAAGTTGACGGAGCAAAAATCAGGAATTCGCGTCCAGGCATCGATCAGGGACAGCCGCCGGTCGGCGCTCTTCACGATCCACAGCCCGGTCGTCAGACCGATCGGGAGGCCGGGGCAGGCGGCGCGGATCGCATCGATCGTGTCGGCGCAGTGCTCGGCCCCGAGGGTCTCCCGTCCAAAACGATCGCGGGCGTGGACATGGACCGCAGAGGCGCCGGCGGCACGCACCCTGGTAGCGTCGCTGGCGATCGAAGCCGGGGAGAGAGGGAGGGCCTCGTGTTCATGGCGGCCGCGGGAGCCGTTCAGTGCGGCCTTGATCAGCACGTTCGCGATTGTAGGATCAGACGGGTGAGAACCGTCGAGAAAGGTCGATTGACGCCGGAGCTGGTTGCCAGATTTCCGCGTCCGGGCATGGCGATGCCCGGAAAGATCCGGTACGCCCCGGACTCGAAATTCGTGACGTTTCTCTACAGCGAGCACGGTGACCTCGAGCGCGACCTCTGGCGTCTCGACCTGTCGACCGGCAAGAGGGAGCACTGGCTGGCCCCGCCCGGCGAGCCCGTTACCGAGCAGAACATCAGTCGTGAAGAAATTCTCCGGCGTGAGCGGCAACGGCTGCGCGAGACCGGCATCACGGACTACCTCTGGGCTGAGAAGGCGAACGTCATGCTGTTGCCGCTGCGCGGTGACCTGTACCAGTGGAAGGACGGCGCGATTGCGAAGGTAGCTGGGGATGGCATCATCGACCCGCAGATCACCCCGGACGGCACTCGCGTGTTTTTTGTCCGCGATGGGGAGGTCTGGTGCGTCGATACGGGTGGCGAGCGCCGGCTGACCAACGGCGCTTCGCCCGGGGTGACGAACGGCCTCGCCGAGTTCGTCGCCCAGGAGGAGCTGGACCGCCAGCATGGCTACTGGCCCTCACCGAGCGGGGACCTCGTCGCCTTCGAGCAGGTCGACGAGCGGCATATTCCGATCTACCCGATCGTCCATCAGGGCAAGCCCGTGCTCGAGGTCGAGGAGCATCGTTATCCCTTTGCCGGGATGGCGAACGCTCGGGTCAAGCTAGCCGTGGTTCACGCGGGCGGCGGACGGCCTACCTTCATGGACCTTGGGATCGAGGAAGGCTACATCGCGCGCGTCCACTGGCACCCGGACGGGCGGCTGCTGGTGCAATGGCTCTCGCGTGACCAGCGCCGGTTGGAGCTGCTGGCCTACGACGTCGCCACCGGAGCCGGGAAGGGCATCCTCGTCGACGAGGTCGCGCCCTGGGTCAACCTGCATGACGACCTGTGGATCGTCGACGCCACCGGCGAGTTCACCTGGTCGTCCGAGCGCAGCGGCTTCCGCCACCTGTCGCTCCATCGACCGGATGGCTCCCTGGTCAGGCCGCTGACAAGCGGCAACTGGCTGGTCGAGACGACCATCGCGCTCGACCAGGAGCGGCGCCAGCTCTACTTCCTCGGCTGGCGCAAGACACCACTTGAACGTCAACTGTTCCGGGTTTCGCTCGATGGTGGGGAGGCGGAGCAACTGACTCGCGAGGAGAGGTCCCATGCGGCCGTGATCGCCCCCGACTTCTCCACCTTCGTCGAGGTTGCCGACGACCGGCTGACGCCGCCGAGCATGACGGTACGCGCCATGAGTGGCGCGGTTCGGCAGTCGCTCCACAAACCCGCGCCGATCGAGCTCGAGCTGGCGCCGCCCGAGTTACGCACGTTTCGGACGAGCGACGGCGCTGAGCTCTACGCGGCGGTCTATCGCCCTTCGCAATCCGGCAGGGCGCCGGTCATAGTCTCGGTCTACGGAGGGCCCGGCCCGCAAATGGTCAGCGAGAGCTGGGTCGAAACGGTTGACCTGCGCGCTCAGATGCTTGCCGAACATGGATTCGTCGTGCTCAAGGTCGACAACCGCGGCTCGGCGCGGCGCGGCCTCAAGTTCGAGGCGCCGATCGCGCACCATATGGGCGGGATCGAGGTCAAGGACCAGGTCGAAGGCGTTCGCTGGCTGGGAAGCCAGGGCCTGGGCGATCTGACCAGGGTCGGCATCTATGGCTGGAGCTACGGTGGCTACATGACGTTGATGTGCATGCTGCGCGAGCCCGACCTCTTCAAGGTCGGCGTCGCGGGCGCCCCGGTCACCGACATGGCCGGGTACGACACGGCCTACACAGAGCGATACATGGGCACGCCCGCCGAGAATCCGGACGGATACCGCGAATCCTGCGTGTTGACCCACGCCCCCGCGCTGCGCGGGAAGCTCCTGCTGGTCCACGGGATGATCGACGAGAACGTCCACTTCCGCCACACCGCCCGCCTGATGCAGGTTCTGATCGATGCGGGCAAGCCGTTCGACACGCTGCTCTACCCAAATGAGCGCCATATGCCGCGCTCGGAGCCCGATCGCGCCGATATGGAGCGGCGGGTCCTCCAATATTTCGAACGAAATCTCTAGTCGCCGCATGATCCGCGCCGTCATCTTCGATTTCGACGGTGTCATCGTGGAAACCGAGCAGCCACTCTTCCGCGTCTGGCAGCGGATCTACCGCGAGCGCGGGGCCGAGCTTCCCACGGAGCAGTGGCTCAGCATCATCGGGACCGCCGGAGCGCTCTTCGATCCGATCGTTGATCTCGGCCGGCGGTCCGGCAGAGAACTCAACCGAGAGGAGATGGAGGCGCTCGAGCGGGCCTATTACCGGGAGGCCGTGGCGACGCAGCAACTACTGCCCGGTGTCCGCCGCTACCTGGACGAAGCTTGGCGGCTCGACCTCAAGACGGCGATCGCCTCCAGCTCCCGCCGGCCGTGGATCGACGAGCATCTCGAGCGCATGGGTATCCGGAGCCGTTTCGACGTCATCGTCTGCCGGGACGACGTCACCCGCGTCAAGCCCGACCCCGAGCTCTACCTGAAGGTGCTACGGCGCCTCGGCCTTGCCGCCGACGAGGCGATCGCGATCGAGGATTCGTCGAATGGCCTGAGGGCCGCGAAAGGGGCTGGGCTCTACTGCGTCGCCGTGCCTACGCCGATGACGGCGTCCATGGACCTGGGCCTCGCGGATCTACGCCTCTACTCGCTGGAGGACATGCCCCTAACCGAGCTCACTCGTCGGCCGAGCTCGGCGCGATAGCCGCCACCAGCGCCAGGTCGCCGGGTCGCACCGATTTGGGATTGAATTTCCGGACGTTCGCCGCCATCTTCGTCAGGGCCTCGGCCATCGACATCGGCGGGGCGGCATCCTTCTTGCGCGATGGTGGGGTGAAGCGCACCGGGTTGATACGCGCGACGACCACGGCGCGCAGGTAGGGACTCTTCATGCCCATCTCCTGCATCGTCTTGAGGTGCTGCGCGACGCGGTCGTCGATGTCCATCAGGCGTACTGCCCACTGCTCGCGCTGGCGAAGCGCGGCCGGCAAGCTGCTGTCGAGAAAGCGATCGACCTTGCGGAGGACAGGTTGGTACGACGAGCCGGCAAAGCGCGAGCGCTGCGCGTAGACGCAACCGAGCGTGACGAACAGCGGCGCGTCGAAGGTGACCGCATGCTCGACCTCCTTGCTGCGCGGCTGCTCCTTCGCGAGCTGCCGGGCCATCCGGATCACCTCGAGGCTGCGGTCGCGCAGATTGTGGGCTTTCTCCGTGTTCAGGGCGAGGATGCGAAACGCCAGCTGGTCGTCGGGCACCACCAGCACCGTGACCGCTCGCATTCCGAGCCGGCGCGCTGCCTCGAGCCGGTGGCGGCCGTTCGGCGACCAGAAGCCGTCCGGTGCGGCGACCGCGATCACCGGGTCAAGGAAGAGGCCGGCCGCGCCGATCGCTTCAGCCAGTCGATCCGCGTGCGTCTTCGACAGGTCGCGCTGGAAAGGCGTCGGCACGACGCGCTTCAGCGGCAGCGAGGCGAAGACCAGTGGCTGCCCGGCGAACGGGTCGCGGTAGGCGCCCAGCACCGTCCCGCCCTCCTTCTCAACCCGCGCGGCGATGGTGGCGACCTCCTTGTCGCCGACCTCGAGCCGGCTGGCCTTCGGTTCAGGTCCCCTGGCTTCCC
>JALZAV010000223.1 GCA_030948145.1 Candidatus Dormiibacterota bacterium | reverse complement strand
CCAGGAAAGGTTTTTGCCCCGTTCTAAATACGTCACAGCCTTAGATATCGGCACAACCAAGATCTGCTGCGTCGTCGGCGAGCCGACGGACCGCGGTATGAACATCGTTGGATTCGGCGAAGCAACCTCTGAAGGTCTGCGCCGTGGCGTGGTCGTCAACATGGAGAAGACTGTCCGCGGCATCACCCACGCCGTCGATGCCGCGCAGCGGATGTGCGGTCACAAGCTCGAGTCGGCCTTTGTTGGAATGGCCGGCACTCACGTCCTCAGCCAGAACAGTCGCGGCGTCATCGCGGTGGCGCGTTCCGATCGTGAGATCGGCCACGAGGACGTCACCCGCGTAATCGACGCCGCGCGCGCGGTCTCGGTTCCCAACGACCGCGAGGTCATTCATGTCGTCCCGCGTGGCTACATCGTCGACGGGCAAGAAGGCGTCCGGGACGCGGTCGGGATGTCCGGCGCCCGGCTCGAAGTTGAAACCCACATCATCACCGGGTCGCTGACCGCGGTGCAGAACGTCGTCAAGTGCGTGCACCAGGCGGGGATGAGTGTCGAGGACCTGGTGGTGCAGGTGCTGGCCTCGGCTGAGTCTGTCCTCAACGACAACGAGCTCGACCTTGGGGTGGCGCTCGTCGATGTCGGAGGCGGGACGACCGACGTCGCGCTCTTCACCGATGGTAGCGTCGTCCACACCGCGGTCCTGCCCGTGGGCGCGACCCATGTGACGAATGACATCGCCATCGGCCTGCGCACCACCCTCAGCGAAGCCGAGATGTTGAAGGTCAACTACGGACATGCGATCCCCGCGTGCATCCCGCGAGAGGAGATGGTCGAACTGCACCAGATCGGACAGGATCGCGTGCAGGTCGTGCCGCGCCGGCACCTGGCGGAAATCATCGCCCCACGCGCCCGCGAGATCCTCGAGATGGTACGCCTCGAGATGCGTCGCGGTGGGCACGACGGGTTCCTGCCCGGCGGCATCGTCTTCACCGGTGGCGGTTGCCGCCTGCTGGGCTTCACGGAAGCGGCGCAGTCGCTGCTCGAGCTTCCGGTCAGGATCGGCGCGCCGGCGCAGACCATCGGGATGAGCGACCAGGTGAGCGGACCGGCCTACGCCACCGCCGTGGGGCTGCTGCTCTGGGGAACAAAACTTCGGCACCACGGCAACGGCCACACGCCGGTTGGCGTGGGCGCTTCGGCAGTGTACGCGCGGACCGTTCGTTGGATCAAGGATTTCTTCTAGAGGAAGGAGGCCGATATGAACATCGACGATCAGCTTCGGATGAAGGGCCTCGCCTCGCGGCCCGTGATCCCTGGTGATTACGGCGGAGGCCAGGGACCGCGGGTGTCGGCCGAACGATTCGTAAGGGCGCGCCTCGAGCGCGATAAGGAGGAAGCCATGCGCGATGTCGACCGGACGCTGGAGGGAAACGCACGCATCAAAGTGGTCGGCATCGGTGGCGGTGGGAGCAACGCGGTCAACCGGATGATCCGGTCGAAGCTGCGCGGCGTCGAGTTCATCGCCATCAACACAGACCTACAGGCGCTCGCCCACTCGGAAGCCCAGACCAAGATGAACATCGGCAAGAAGCTCACCCGCGGCCTGGGGGCGGGCGGCAATCCGACGATCGGTCGTGAGGCCGCCGAGGAGAGCCAGCAAGAGCTCTCAGAGTTACTGCAGGGGGCCGACATGGTGTTCCTCACCGCCGGTATGGGTGGGGGGACCGGTTCCGGCGCGGCACCGGTCGTCGCCGAGATCGCCCGTAACAACGGCGCGCTCACCATCGGCGTCGTAACCAAACCCTTTACCTTCGAAGGCTCGCGCCGGCGGGCCATCGCCGAAGAGTCGGCCACGACCCTCCGAGAGAAGGTCGACACCCTGATCATCATCCCGAACCAGCGGCTGCTGGACGTCACCGACAAGAAGGTGCCGTTCACCGAGGCACTGAAGATTGCGGATGACGTTCTCCGCCAGGGCGTCCAGGGGATTTCTGACCTGATCGTTCAGCCGGGGCTGATCAACCTGGACTTCGCCGACGTCAAGGCGGTCATGTCCGGACAGGGCGCGGCCCTGATGGGGATCGGCTTCGGGAGCGGCGACCAGCGCGCCGCCGATGCCGCCCGCGATGCCGTCGCCAGCCCGCTGCTGG
>JALZAV010000222.1 GCA_030948145.1 Candidatus Dormiibacterota bacterium | reverse complement strand
GCGCAGTCCGGAAGCCCCTGGCCGCCGGTCACCCCGCCCGGGGCGTCCCCCAACACGGGAGTTGTTTACATCGTGTCCGGATCGTCAAACTCGGCCGGCATCAATGCCCCGGGCGGCCAACCGGCCGCCTCGGCGGCTGGCTCCTGCGCCGCGGTCTCGCCCGCGTATGCGGGTCGCTATCCGCTTACCATCAAAGTCGTCTATAACTTTCAGCCGCTGACCCCGTTCGTCCAGCAGTTTTTGGGTTCCGGCTCCGTCACTCTCACAGTCGCCAGCACGATGACGACTGAGTACTGATGCATGGGTCCTTCAAACGCAGCCAGGCAGGCCAGGCGGTCGTTCTCGTGGCCGGCGCGGCCCTTGTCCTGACGGCCATCCTCGCGCTTGCGCTCGACGGCGGTGGCATCTACCTGGAGCGCCGTCAGCTGCAGAATGCCGCCGATGCCGGCGCCCTTGCCGGTGCGGAGGGCCTCTGGGCGGCGACGCCGCCAAACTACGCGTCCATGCACAGCCAGGCGCTGGCTACCATCGGCAAGAACCTTGGCATCTCGACGTCGGGGGTGGTCCCGACCAATACGCTCTCGGGTGGCAGCCCGTGGTCGATCAACCCCGACTACCTGATCACGGCGGCGGCGGACACGTACACCTATCGAGTTACGCTCCAGCACACCCATTCCGTCGTCGTGGCGCCGATTCACGGCTTTGCCTCGACTCTCCAGCTGCAGGTGCAGGCGACGGCCCAGAACGCGAACCTCCCGTACGGCATCGTGCTGCTGCAGAGTGGCTATACTCCGACGTTCTCGAATCTCCAGATCCCCGCGGCCGGGCCCGCGCTGAACATCAGTGGGCCGGGAGGCGGCAACGCTGCCGATCGCGGGGGCCTGTACTCGAACGCCAGTATCGATCCCGGCCAGGGCAACATTTACTTTGCGCCGTGCACGGCAGGGCCGCCCGTGGCTACGGCAGGACCAGGAGCGGCCGGAGACCTGTGGGCGGTGGCCGAGACGGCGGCCGATGGCGGCCGCGTGAACACCCGTGCCTTCTGCGGTCAGACCGCGCCGGCGAACTGGAAGGTCGCGACCCGCGTCCTCCCGGATCCAGCCTATCCGGAGCCGCCCGCCCCCAGCGCGGTCAACCCCGCTTCGTCGGTGAGTGGCGGGATCACGGTCCTCTGCCCCGGGCGGTACACGAATCAGATCGTCGCCAGCGCCACGAGCGTGCTCTACCCGGGTGTTTACCACGCAGCGGCGGGGGTTAGCGTCACCGGTACGTTGCGGACCTTCGTGTCGACCGATAGCTATCCGATTTCAAACCCGTGTGGCGCCGGAAGCACGTTGACGTCCTGGGGATCCTTCGATCCCGGCGCCATCGTGGAAATGGTTCCTGGCGTCGGTGGCGGCCCTCCGGACTGCGACCTGTACAAATTCACGACCGGCGCCGGATCGACCGTCACGCTGGCGCCGTCAATTCGGTACTTCAATATCAGCCTCTATATCGAAGCGCTGCCGAACTGGCATGCCACCTGCTCGGCCAACCAGAATGGAAGCAACGTCGTCCGGTTGACGGGCGGCGGCACTTACAACATCCAGGGGACCATCTATGGCCCCGCCGACAACATGCAGATCGCAGGCGGCAGCGGCGCCTCGGGTCTTGGCCAGGTGATTGCGTGGACCCTGGTCCTTAATGGAAACGGTAATGTAAACGAGGCTTTCGACCCGACCAGGCTGCCGTATGTTAAAGGCCTGATCCAGTAGGCGTTTACCGCACCTCATCGAATAGTTCTTACAATCGCGTGGTGCCTGCGCCCACCGAGCCTCGAGACGCGGTGGGCGTCGCGCTGGTCATCGTGTCGGCCTGCTGCTTCGGCTCGCTCGGTATCTTCGGGAAGCTGGCCTACCGTCTCGGCCTGACGACGCCGCAGCTGCTCACCTATCGCTTTGCGCTCGCCGCCGTCTTGCTCTGGCTGGCGACTCTCGTTTTCCGGCAGCCCCTGCCACCGCGGCGCAGCCTGCTGGGCCTCGCCATCATGGGTGGGGCCGGCTACGTCGGTCAATCGGCGAGCTACTTCAGCGCGCTGCATTACATTCCGGCTTCGACGAACGCGTTATTGCTTTACACCTATCCGGTTGTTGTCACGCTACTGGCGGCGTTCTTGTTTCATGAGT
>JALZAV010000082.1 GCA_030948145.1 Candidatus Dormiibacterota bacterium | reverse complement strand
TCACTGTCACCGCCGATGCGCTGCAGGAGAGCCGGAGCCCCAACCTGGACGTCCTGATCATCGGTGGACTGCCGATCCGGGAGACGGTCGCCTGGTACGGCCCCTTCGTCATGAACACCCAGGCTGAACTGGCGCAGGCGGTCGAGGACTACCGGGCGGGGCGGTTGGGAAAGATCCCCGCGCAGTACGCCTAGCCAGAGAAACAAAAAAGCGGGGCTCGAGCCCCGCTTTTTTTCTTGATCTCGCCTATTTGATTTCGGCGGCCGCTCCGGCGTCCTTGAGCTTCTTCAGCACGGCCTCGGCCTCCTCGCGGTTGACGCCCTGCTTGACCGGCTTCGGCGCCTGGTCGACCAGGTCCTTGGCTTCCTTCAAGCCGAGGCCCGTGATCTCGCGGACGACCTTGATGACGCCGATCTTGGCGTCGCCGGGGCCGGTTAGGACCACCTGGAACTCGGTCTGCTCCGCCTCGGCCGCGGGAGCCGCCCCGCCACCGCCGCCGCCGGGTGCCGCCGCCACCGCCACCGGGGCCGCGGCAGTCACGCCGAACTCGGTCTCAATCGCCTTGATGGCGTTCATCACGTCCACCACGGTCCATTCCTTCAACGCGGATACGAAATCGTCGACGCTGACCTTTGCCATGTTTTCCTCCTAGCTGGCCGCCGGCGCATTCGCCGGTGATTGGGTTTCTTTCAGAGCGCGAAGCGCATCGAGCGTACGGGCGAACTGGGATAGCGGAGCCTGGAGCACGCTCGCCAGATTACCGAGGGGGGCCTTCATCGCCCCAAGCAAGCGGCTGAGCAGCACTTCGCGCGAGGGCAGGTCGGCCAACTCGACGACTGCGTCGGCCTTGATCAGCTGGCCCTCCAGCAGGGCGCTCTTGATCACCATCTTCCGGTTGACACGGATGTACTCGTTTAGGATGCGAGCGGGGGCCGACACGTCCTCCCCGGCGAAGATCATCGCGATCGGTCCGCTCAGCTCCGGGTTGAGCTGCTCGTAGCCGGCGGCCTGTGCGGCGCGGCGTGCGAGCGTGTTCTTGACCACCATCATCTCGATGCCGCTATCGCGGAACTTGCGCCGAAGGTCCGACATCTGGCCGACGGTCATCCCCCGGTAATCAGCCAGGACGGCCGTCGAGGATTCCTTCAGGCGGGACGTGATGGTGGCGACGGTCGCGGCCTTCTCCGCCTTCTTGTCGACTTTCGCAGCTTTCTTGGTCGAAGTTGCCAATAAAAAAACCTCCTTGACTCAATAGGCAAGAAGGCTGTTGACTCCGTTCTCGCCTACCGCAGGAAATTAAGCGCAGCGCGCCTGCGGTCTTCGGCTATGGACTTGTCGCGGCTGCGAAGTATATCAGGCCCCGTTTTTTGTCGCGCGAAGGGCCCCCTGCACGAGATCCCGAACGGCCGGAGCATTAGCCGCCTCGGCGGAAGTGATCTTGATGTGCCGGATCCCCTTGCCCGTGCCCTCGAGCAGGCCCTCCGGATCCGGAAGGTCCGCGCCGTTCGCGAGGCCCAGGTTGACCCGTTCCCGCTGGGGCGAGATCACGGCGAAGACGTCCTCGCGGTTCTGGCCGGCCCCGTACTGGATGACCTTCCAGCCCGGATAGACCTTCTCGGTGACGGTCGGCAGAAGCTCGCGGATCACCTCCCGTGTCCGGAGCGCGATGGCGCGGACTTCCGGTGGATAGGAGCGGAGGAAAATGTCAACTGCGGGATCGCCCGCACTCTTGGCCACGGGTCCGTCCGCGCTACGAGAGGCGGGCGGCCGCGGCGGGATCGACCGGAACGCTCGGGCCCATCGTCGGAGCGAGGTACACGGACTTGAGGTACTGGCCCTTGGCAGAACTCGGCTTGGCGCGGACCACGGCGTCCATCAGCGCGGCGAAGTTCTCCTTCAGCTGGGACTCGGTGTAGGACGCCTTGCCGATGGTGGTATGGATGATCCCGGTCTTGTCGACCCGGTACTCGATCCGCCCACCCTGGATGTCGCTGACGGCCTTGGCGATGTCGAAGGTGACCGTGCCGGCGCGGGGATTGGGCATCAGCCCACGGGGGCCGAGGATCTTCCCGAGGCGGCCGACCTGGCCCATCATGTCGGGCGTCGCGAGCGTGACGTCAAAGTCGAGCCACCCCTCCTGGACCTTCTTGACCATGTCCTCGGCACCGACGTAATCGGCGCCCGCCTGGGTCGCCTCGCGCGCCTTCTCCCCGGTGGCGAAGACCAGCACCCGGCGCTTCTTGCCGGTGCCGTGCGGCAACACGACGGAACCGCGCACCATCTGGTCGGCGTGGCGAGGATCGACGCCAAGCCGAAGATGTGCCTCGATCCCGCCGTCGAACGTAGACGTCGAGGCCTGCTTGACCAGCCGGACAGCGTCGTCGGGCTCGTACTGGGTCTTCCGGTCGATCGTCCTGGCAGCTTCCTTGTACTTCTTGCCGCGTTGTTCGGGCATTACTTCGACACCTCGATGCCGAGCGAGCGCGCGGTTCCCTCGACCATCCGCATCCCGGCCTCCACGTCGAAGGCGTTTAAGTCCTTCAGCTTGAGCTGGGCGATCTCGCGCACCTGCTGAGTCGTGACCTTCCCGACTTTTTCCTTGTTCGGCTTGGCCGAGCCTTTTTCCACCCCGGCCGCCTTCTTCAGCAGTGCAGCCGCGGGCGGCGTCTTGGTGACGAACGTGAAGCTGCGGTCCTCGAAGATCGTGATCTCCACCGGGATGACCTGGCCGGCCATCGAGGCAGTTCGGTCGTTATAGGTCTTGACGAATTCCATGATGTTGACCCCATGCGGGCCCAGCGCGGTACCGACCGGCGGTGCCGGCGTGGCCTTGCCGGCCTCCATCTGGATCTTGACGATCGCCTTGACTTTCTTCTTGGCCATTACTTGAGACGCTCCACCTGCAGTAGATCCAATTCCACCGGCGTCTCACGACCAAACATGTTGACCAGGACCTTGAGCTTGCCCTTGTCCGCATTGATCTCGTCGACCTTTCCGTGGAAGTCCGAGAACGGCCCGTCGATGACACGAACGTTCTCGCCGACCTGGTACTCGACGCGAACCTTGGGCGCCTCAGCCTTGATCTGCTTCTGGATCGATTTGATCTCTTTCTCTTGCAGCGGGACGGGCTTGTTTCCCGAGCCGACGAAACTGGTGACGCCCGGCGTGTTCCGCACGACGTACCAGGACTCGTCCGACATGATCATGTTGACCAGGATGTAGCCGGGGAAGGTGCGCTTCGCCACGTGGCGGCGCTGGCCGTCCTTAATCTCGATAACGTCCTCGGTGGGAACCAGGACTTCGAAGATGCGGTCGTGCATGTCCATTGACTCGACGCGCTTCATCAAGTTGTTGCGGACCTTGTCTTCGTGCCCGGAATAGGCATGGACGACGTACCAGTGCGGCTCGCCCTCGGCCGCCGCCGCCGCCGCCGGACTACCGCCACCCTCGACCGAGGCGACCGTCACGGACGGGGCCGGCATCTCGGGCGGGGCGGGGTGTCCCTCGCCCACCCGGACCCGCTCGCCGCTCCAGACGCGACCGGCTTCCGCCGGTTCTTTCGGCGTCGCCGCGCGGCGCGCGCGAGGCTTGGCGGGCGTCGACGACGCCGTGTCTTTGGAGTTCATCTCGGCCTTAGCCACGGGGAAACTCGATCTTGACCAGGCTGTGGGCCAGCAGGTAGTCGATCAATCCCAGCAGCAGGGACACCACGACGACGGTCACGATGACGACGAACGTCATCGTGCGCAGCTCCGCCCAGCTGGGCCAGATGACCTTGCGCAGCTCGTTGATGATGTCTTCGAAGCCACGGATGATCCCCCGCCGAGGAGCGGGAGCGGCGCGCTGCACCTTATTGGTGGGCCGTGGTTCGGTTGGAATTGCTCGGGCCATCTTTCTTACTTATACCTGGGACTGGCAGGGGTGGAGCGACTCGAACGCCCGACCAGCGGTTTTGGAGACCGCTGCTCTACCAACTGAGCTACACCCCTGTGCCGGGCCGCGCGAACAGTATAAGAAGGTTGGGCGCAACCTACTTTGTCTCCCGGTGAGCGGTGTGCTGACGGCACCGCGGGCAGAACTTCTTGATCTCGAGGCGATCGGGATCATTCTTCTTGTTCTTGACCGTGGTGTAGTTGCGCTCCTTACAGGTCTGGCACTGGAGGGTGATCGTGGATCCAAGAGCGGGCATTTATCTCCAAACACAAAAAAGGCCCAGCGGCTGCTAGGCAAAGTCAAATGATACCAGACTTTGGCGGGGCGGTCAATATGGTGATCGCCAGCTAGGAGCGAGGCCCCGGACGAGCCCGGAGCCTCGCACACCTTACTTATAGGGTCAGTACTGGACCACGACGGTCGTGCCCATAGGCGACCAGTTCCAGAGAAATGCCATTTGACTGTACGGGACATTCACGCAACCGTGCGTGCCATTGTAGGTGTTCGAACCGGGACCGTACCAGGTACGCCACGGGGCGTCGTGAATGAAGTAGCCGCCGCCGGCGAATTCCATGGCAAAGCTCGTCCAGGCGGACGGGTACCAGTAAGGGCTGCCGTACGCCCAGGGTGAGATGAACTTGTAGGGCGCGTAGCGGGCAAAGATGTGGTACACCCCGGGCGGCGTCGGCAGCGCCGGCCGGCCGGTGGCGACGAAGGTCGTCATAACGGCGGTGCCGTCCTGGTAGGCGGTCAGCACCTGGCGGGAGAGGGAGATGACGATGACCTTCCCCGCGCCCGTGTTGTAGGAAACCGGCGCCTGCTGCTTGAGCAGGATGGCGCTGGCGAGCGTCTGCTTCACCTGGTACAGCTGCGCTGACAGTGACTGGAAGGTTGCCACGTCGCCGGCGGATCCCAGCTGCCCCGCCAGGTTGTTGATGCTCCACACCGCGCTGCCGAGGTTGGCGCCGATCGATTGGGCGGTCCCGAGGGTTGACCGGGTGTCGGCAAGCTGGTTGTAGGCGCTGCCGCGGGCGTCAAGGACGCTCTGGACGCCAACGGCCACCTGCTGCAGCTGGGCGACGATCGGGCCGAAGGCCGCGGCATCGTGGATCCCATCGAGGCTGCCGGCCGCCGAGGCGACCTGCGCGTTGTAGGCTGCGAGATCGAGCTGGGCGTATTGAGCCGCGGTGGCGAGCAGGGCACGGTCGCTCTGAACCGCCGCATCAGCCTGAGCGCGCGCCGTGCGATAGGCCGCGAGGCGGCCGTTGAGGATGCTGTACTGGTCGCTGACTACCCTGGCCAATGTGTTGAGCTCGGCTGGGCTGGTTGCCAGTGCCGCGTAATTGATGAAGCGGGCCTGGTCGGTGTCGAGGCCGGCGCTGGTCACCCCGGCCTTCTGGGCCTCGCCCATCATGGCCGTCCAGCGATGCATCTCGCGCTGCAGCGCATCGCGGCTCTGCAAGACCTGTTGCCGGTACTGGTTCTGGAGGTCCGCCTGGAGCTGAGCGAGCCGGTCGAGCTTGGCGTGCTCGGCAACCGGCGCCTGCCACCAGGAGGTAGGTTGGGCGGCCGTCACCTGGCTATAGCGCCAGAGAAGCTGATCGGCCTGGGTCGCGTCGAGCCCGCCCCGAATGGCGTCAGACAGGGCCTGGTTGAACGAAGTCTCCGCCTGGCGGATATCACCGCGCAGGATGCTGTCGCTCGCGAGCGCCGAAACCGGGACGGCCGCAACGAGCCCCCCAATGACCAGGATCAGAACCGCGCGACGTACTCCCCTCACCGACACGACACCCCTCTTCAGAATCGCAGTGCCCAGCTTGCGGTCGTCGGACCGCCTGCCGAGTTAACTCTCGCGAATGACACAACGTTACGGGACTTCGAAGGGCAGCGGACAGTGAAAAACCGTCACGATCGTTACCCGCCCGTCAGACATGCGACAGCCCCGCGAAACGCCGCGGGGCTGTCAGTCGTTTCGAAGGACGGCTAGCGCTCGATCGGCGCCCCGATGAGGCTGCCCCACTCGGTCCACGAGCCGTCATAGTTGCGCACGTTCGGGTACCCGAGTAGGTAATGCAGGACGAACCAGGTGTGGGACGAACGCTCGCCGATGCGGCAGTAGGCGATCACGGCCTTGTCCGGCGTCACGCCTTTCGATTCGTAGAGGCTGCGGAGCTCCTCGGCCGGCTTGAAGGTCCCATCCTCGGCGACCGCCTGGCCCCAGGGGATGTTGGCGGCACCTGGGATGTGGCCGCCACGCTGGGCGCCCTCCTGGGGAAGATTCTCGGGAGCGAGCAGCTCCCCGCTGTACTCCTTGGGTGAGCGGACGTCGACCAGGGTGACACCGGGCTTGCCGAGCTGGCCCAAGACCTCGTCACGGAGCGCCCGGATGGAGCGATCGGGCTGGCCGGCCTTGTAGGTCGCGGTCTTTGGCGCCGGGACGTCGGTGACCAGTTCGCGACCCTCGTCCTGCCACTTCTTGCGGCCGCCGTTTATCAGGCGAGCGTCCCGGTGGCCGAAGTACTTGAGGTTCCAGACGAACCAGGCGGCGAACCAGTTGTTGTTGTCCCCGTAGACGAGGATCGTGTCGTCGGCGGTGATCCCCTTCTGCGAAAGGAGCCCCTCGAGCTCCTGCTTCGGCAGCAGGTCGCGCACGGGCCGCGCCTGCAGGTCCTTTCGCCAGTCGAGGCCGATGGCGCCCGCGATGTGTCCTGACTGATAGGCGCTGGTATCGACGTCGACCTCGACCAGCTTCACGTTCGGATCCTTCAGACGTTCGGCGACCCAGGCGGTGTCGACGAGGACTTCGGGGTGGGCATATCCGGCCCGGCTGACCTCCGTTGCGCTCTTTGCCATTTGTGCTAGCTCCTCTAGTTGACTAAACTGATTCACAAACTCAACAATTAGAGCCTCCAAGTGTAGGGGAGGCGCCACGGCCGGTCAAGCCGCGATTTAGATTTGGCCGCTGATCTCGCAGGAAGGCTCCGGACCAGCCGTTATTCGGCCAGTTTATGAGCCAGGCCTTCGACTATCAGCCTGCCGGACCGGCGGAGCCGGGGTCACCGACCCCCAGCCGCCGCCGGCTGCGCCTCCTGCTGGTCCCGGCCCTCATCACCTTCGTTCTCATCGGCATCCCCGGCACGATCTTCGGCTACGCGCAAAACCGGTTGACGCAGGCGCAGGCATCGGAGGCGGCCAGCAATTATTCGAAGGCGCTGGCCGAGTACCAGACGGTCCAGAGCGTGGCCGGAAACCCGGTGACCGCGATCCTTGTAGGGGAGCTCGCCGATAAAGCCCGGACCGGAGCGGCCGAGACGCATTTCCAGTGGGGAACCCAGCTGAAACAGCAGGCGCACTACGCCGACGCCGAGACGCACCTTCGGGCGGCGGCAAGGAGCGGTATCGCCGATTGGCAGACGCGGGCAAATGAGGGTCTCGGTGACCTGTTCCTGGTCTGGGGCCAATCGCTCGTCCGCGATCAGCATTTCCAGGAGGGCATTGACAAGTACCGGCAGGTCGGGCCCTTTGATCCGTTCGGAAACCTGACGGCGAAGACGAGCGCCGAGCTGGCGACGGCCTATGCCGGGTACGCGATGTTCTTCACCAGGACGCAGCCGCCCGACTATCCAAGCGCGGTGACCTGGTACCAGAACCTGGTCAAGATGTTTCCGGACAGCCCGGAGGCGAAGCAGGCGCAGGCAACGCAACTTCCCCAGACGCTGCTCAACGCCGGGCTGGCATACGTGAAGGCCGCGCAGTACCAGCAGGCACGGGACGCGCTGAACCAATTGGTGCTGGCCTACCCGACAACGACCTGGACCGCCCAGGCCACCGCGGCCCTGCATGCGCCGCAGACGCTGACCGGCAAGCTGGTCGTCAGCGGCACCGACTCGACCGGGATCCCCCACCGGCTCGTGCGGATCTCGACCAAGTGGCGCATCGTGCGCACGCACACGTACGACGATTCCGGCGGGACGATCTACGGCGCGACCACCGACGCCAGCGGTGTCTTCACGGTGACGATGCCCCCGGGCCAGAACTACCTGGTGACCTGGTGGGACCCCGCGCGCAGCACCTTCGTCACGACATTCCGGATCGATAACGAGCCGGTGAATCAGGTCACGATCGAGCCGCTGCAGCCGGCGACGACCACCGTCGCCTCGACCTGACCGCGGCCATATAATCGGGCCAAGCCGACGTAGCTCAGCTGGTAGAGCAGCTGTTTTGTAAACAGCGGGTCAGCGGTTCGAATCCGCTCGTCGGCTGACCATTTTCGAATACGAAATCGGCCTCTGGGCCAGCCTTCTTTATAGCGCCCCTATCAAGCTCTGTAGCCAAT
>JALZAV010000221.1 GCA_030948145.1 Candidatus Dormiibacterota bacterium | reverse complement strand
GTGACGACGGACTCACCATCCTGCTGGTCGAGCAAAACGTCCCGGCGACGCTGGCGATGGTCGACCGCGCCTACGTGCTGGAGCAGGGTGAGATCGTCCTTGCGGGCTCAGCCGGTGAGCTGCGCGCGAGCGACCATGTCAAGAACGTCTACCTCGGTGTAATGCCATGAGCATCGCAATTCAGCGCCTCAGCCGCGAAGCCCGATCCCCCGTAACCGCTGGATTGATCCTGGGCGTCCTGGCGCTCGCCGGGTTCGGGCTTGTGCGTGGTGGCGCGTTCATCCTGGTCGATAGCCTCGTGACCGGCGCCATCTGGGCGCTGGTCGCCGCCGGCCTCGCCCTCACGTTCGGCGTCATGGGCGTCCCCAATTTCGCGCAGGGCGAGTTCTTTATGGTCGGAACCCTCTCGGGCTACCTCGCTTATACGGCGATGCACGGGACCGCCGGCCAGGTCTGGGTGCCGTTCGCCACGATCCTGCTCGCCGCGAGCGTCGGATTCCTGCTGGGCGCCCTGACTGACCTTGCCATCTTCTCGCAGATGCGACGACGGACTCGCGAAGGCTGGGTCATGAACACCTTCGTTGTCACGGTAGGCCTCTCGGTGGTCATGATCAACGCGCACCAGCTCATCTGGGGCACCGATTACAAGGGTATCGTTGCCTACTTCAACGGGCCGGCCCTCAGCGTGCTCGGTGTCTCGATCGCCCTCGATCGGATCTTCTCGATCAGCGTTGCCGCCGTCGCGATGGCTTCCCTGTGGTGGCTGCTCTCCTATTCACGGGTCGGCCGAGCGATTCGGGCCGTGTCCCAGGACGAACCGGGCGCGCTGATGGTCGGCATCAACGTGGGCCGCATGCGCACGCTCACCTTTGCCATCAGCAGCGCGCTGGCCGCCCTGGCGGGCGCCACCCTCCTTTTCATGTTTCCTTCATTTCCGTTCGTCGGCGTCAAGCCGCTCTACGTCGCGTGGACGGTGGTGATCCTCGCCGGGCTCGGCAACGTCGGCGGCGCGGTGGTCGCGGGATTCATCATCGCGCTCCTCGAATCGACCACGGGATTCTTCATCGGGTCGGCCTGGGGTGATGTCGTGCCCTTCGCCCTGATCGTGCTCATCCTCGCAATTCGGCCCACGGGATTGTTTGGACGGGCGGTCCGGACCGTATGGGAACAGTAAGGGCGGAACTGCGGCGCCGGCGCGGCCTGGCCGTCGTGGTCCTGGTGCTGCTCCTCCTGCCCCTAATCCCGCCATTCGACGGCGAGAACCTTCGCCGGTGGCTCGTCATCGGCGCTCTGCTGGCAGGATTCGCGATCGCCTTCGACTTCACTGCCGGATATATCAACGTCGTAAATTTCGGATTCGCCGCCTTTGCGGGCGCCGGCGGCTATGCCTCCGCCCTGATCACGATCCACTATGGAATCCCCATCTGGCTGAGCATGCTGGCCGGCGTCCTCCTGGCGGGCTTCCTCGGCTTTGCGACTGGCGTCCTGACGCTCCGCTTCCGGGGTATCTACGCAGCCGTTGCCGCCTGGTTTCTAGGTCTCGCGCTGCTGGGCATCACGCGCAACCTCTCCG
Organism: Candidatus Dormiibacterota bacterium; assembly: GCA_030948145.1. Classification (GTDB taxonomy): domain Bacteria; phylum Chloroflexota; class Dormibacteria; order CF-121; family CF-121; genus JALYYC01. Next base: position 642 of record JALZAV010000221.1, on the reverse strand, counting down.
GGATCACACGCGGGCCCCTCGGCCTGAACGTCCCGACCTTTTTCAGCAGCGATTCCAACCTCCCCTACTACTACCTGGTCGCTGCCATGATGGTGCTGACCTACCTCGTGCTCCGTGGTGTCACGGACTCCCGTGCCGGGCTCGCCTTCCGCGCGATCGGCCAGAACATGGATGCGGCGCGCGCCTCCGGCGTCAATCCGACGCGCTACCGCATCCTGAACTTCACGCTGTCCTGCATGTTCGCAGGCTGGCTGGGCGCCTTCTATGCCCATTACTACGGGATCCTGACACCCGAGGTGATGGCCACCTCCCAGACCGTCCAGGTCCTGGTCGCGGCCTACCTCGGCGGTCGCGGTAGCCTCTGGGGCCCGGCCGCCGCCGCCTTTCCCCTCGTCTTCTCAACCGAGTGGCTTCGCTCGAACCTCGACCAGTTTCCGGGACTGGACCTGGTCGTTTACGGCATCGTCCTCATCCTGGTGATGGTTTATTACCCCGGCGGACTCGCCGAACTGATCCATTCTGCGCGGGGCCGTGCCATTGCGTTGCGGCCGGTCCGGCGCCGCCCCTAGCCATGTGGAGGTAGCCCCGATGCCAGTCAGCCAGGGACCGCCGGCGGTCACGATCAACCACGATCACCAGTTC
>JALZAV010000031.1 GCA_030948145.1 Candidatus Dormiibacterota bacterium | reverse complement strand
CTCGTCTCCCGCTCTCTGGAACCAATCGTGGTGAGGAGCTCCTCGAAGTAGGGAGCCCACCCGGGACGAGGGCGGATCCCGGCGATCCGCCGGTCTCGGACCTGAATTTCCGAAAGGATGCTGGCGACCAGCCGGCCTCGCTGCGAAAGGTCGGCGTCCGTCCAGGCGGCCATCAGGTCAGTGAGTCGGGCCGAGAACTGCCGGATGGTGGGTACCTCCGGCTGGGCCTTGAGTTGGGTCAGCTGCGCTTCGATCACGGTGACGGCGTCCCGAAACTCGCCTTCCGACATGAGGCCCATCTCAAACACCAGCGCGGTTCTCTTGCGTCGGGCCTCGAGCTCCTTGGCGGTGCGCCGTTCGTCCCATTCGCGCGGCAGGGTTTGGCGCTGGCGCATGCCGTGCTCGACGAGTGCCTGCGCCGCGGCCTCCAGCCGGTCGTCCGGGTGGCACTTGGCCAGCCAGCCGGCCAGTTCCGCCTCCAGCGCGTCCGCGCGGGCCAGCGGGGCCTTGCAGCTGGCGTAGCGGTGGCGATCGGAGCAGACGTAGTAGCGGATCGCATGGCCCGCGTCGCCATGGCTCGTGCCGCGCATGGACGCGCCGCACTCGACACAGCGCAGCAACCACGACAGCGGGAAACGCGAGCCCAGTTTTCGAGACCGGACGCCAGCGATCTTTGCCGGCCGGTGTCGCGTCCTGATCTCCTGGCAGCGCTGCCACACCTCGCCAGAAACAATCGCCGGCAGGTCGCCAGCCATCAGTGATTGGTCCTCACCGCGGAGACGCGCCTGCCGGCCGATGTCACGCGGGACCGGCAGGAGCCCGGCGTAGGTGGGTCGCTTCAGGATCTCCTTGAGCACGTCGTTTGACCACAGAACCGCTGGCGCCTTGGCGTTGCCGCCCTTGGAGCAGACGGGCTTGATCGGCTGGCTGTTCAGCCACAGGGCCAGCGTGCGAAACGAGTAGGCGCCGGTCGCATAGCGTTCGAAGATCAGGCGAATCGTTGGTGCGACGGCTTCGTCGATGACGACCGTGCGCTCGGCACTTCGGCGGTAACCGGCCGGCAGCGACCCCAGCAGGCGGCCCTGGCTGCGAAGGTGACCGAGCATGTCGCCCACGCGTTGCGAGGTCTGTTCCCGCTCCAGCTGGGCCAGCACCGCCAGGATGCCGAGGAAGGCGCGTCCCATCGGGGTTGCGGTCTCGATCGGCTCGGTCGCCGAGACGAAGCCCACTCCGACGTCCTCAAAGCGCTGCAGCGTGTCATAGAGGTCACGCACCGACCGCGAGAGCCGGCTGACGCTGTAGCAGGCGACCAGCGCCACGTCGCCCTGGCGCATTCGCGCCAGCATCCGCTGGAAGTCGGGGCGCTTGGTGCTCTTGCCGGAAAGGTCGAGGTCCTGGAAGGCCTCGACCGTCAAGCCGGCCAGCGCTGGCAGCGCTTTGCAGCGGTCGAGTTGCGCCGCCGGGCTGATCTGATGGGCGTTCTCGTCGTACTTCGAGACGCGCACGTAGACCAGGGCGGTGCTTCGGGTGCGATCGCGTGGTGAAGGCGATGTAAGCGAACGACTCATGTCAGGACGGCATCATCACGCGTGGCTTTTGACGCGTCAAGACTTTTCATCGCCTTCGAGCCTCGTATGGTTCCGGTGACTTCAGCCTGAGCGGGAGACCTGCTTTTCCGCTCGACCAGAGACGCACCACGCAAGAGCCGGCTCCGGCGCGATAGTTCAATCTCCACAAGGACCTGAAGGGTTTCGATCACGTCAGAAGGGAACTCGCACATCATGGTGGCTCGGGGGTCGAAGTTTGACCCCTGCCGAATCAGAGCACCTCCCCGCCGCCGGGGCGGCGTTCCCACCAGCCGGGCTTGCCAATGCAGTCGTTGATTGTCCTTTGTGACTTCTCGTACGGCGGCAACTCCGCCAGCCGCCGCCGCGGCAGCGTCACAGCCTCCCTGCGCGGCGGCGGCGGCCATCCATGCTCTGCCTCGGTCTCCTCGGCCGCGCACCAGACTCGACCCAGCGGACCCTCGGCCTCCAGGCGTTCGACGGTCGAGGTCCAGAATCGGCAGGAATCCTCATCGAGCTCGTCCTGGATGAGCGGACGCAGGGCCTCTTCTCGAGAGGCTCGAGAAAGCACAAAGAGGACGTGAACCCGATCGGCATCGCGCACGTCCTTGAAGTAGCGCACCGAGGTCCGCACCTTGTGTCGAAGGCGGCTCATCGAGGCCGTACCCCGGTCCCACTCCAGGTCGAAGCGGATGATCCGACCGCCAACCAGGTACCAGCCAGCCCCGTCGGGCGTGGCGACGGGTCGTCGGTGTTCCTGAGCGAAGAGCCGGCGATCAGCGCGACAGGTTTCTTCGCCAACCCAGCGGAGCAGCCCCTCCCGCAGCCCGAGCCTGCTGGCGAGCACCAGATCGATGAAAAAGCCATTGGCCTCGAGGTGGTGGATTACGTGCCAGCAGTGGTCGCGCGCATCCTTGGCCCGGCGGACGTAGGGCCAGGGCGACTCACCGTGGAGGTCGGCGAGCAGCTGGGCGCCCCTCGGCGTGATCAGAACGAGCGACGGGCGGCGGGTTACGCCGGGGGATTCGAACATCTTCCAGCGGTAGACCAGACCGTGGCGCCTGAGGTGCTGAAGCCGCAGCTGGGTGGATCGAATGCTGGGGAAGAAGAGCTGACGGAGCTGGAGCGTGGTGAGGTACCGGTAGTCGTAGAGGGTCTGCAGGATACAGCGGTCTCGCTGGGTGAGGGACAGGAGAAGTTGAGTGGTTTGCTCTTGGGTGAGAGGGCTGGTGGTGTGCTTGGGAATGGAGCGAAGAATGAAAGGACGAGTGGGAATAGGAGTCCGTCCCGGTGCGAACGCCGAAGAGGGCTGAACTCGCGGCTGAATTTGAATGGACTTCGTTCCACCCTTCGCTGCCTGAAACGAAGGCCTGGGAAACGAAGGGGCAGAAGCGTAGGCCGAAGCGAAGTCCTTGATGGAGCCGAGGTCGTGACGAAGCCCAGGGTGCTGTTGAGGACGCGTCTCGCCGTCGCGGAGGTTCCGCATCACGGCCGCCCGCCAGTCCTGGTCGGTCCCCCGCCGGTATCGTGTCCTGAGCCGTCGTCCGAATCCATCACGCACGTTTTGCACATCACTCTTTTAAGGGCCCGTTTCGGAGCGCGATTTTGGGAAGTGACATGCGTCTAACCCTTATAGGGCGGATTGTGGGCCACCTTTTGGGACACCCGCCTCAGAAATCGTGATTTTTCCGACCCAAAGTAGGCAGAGAAGGTCGAACCCTCGACACCTGCTTAAAGCTATGCCGGCTTGTGCGCTGTAGCTCCGAGTTTGGGAGGCCAAGCGAAAGAGGCGCAGTTATGGTGTGCGACTTCGGGCTGAAAAGCCGCATTCGTGGGGCATGGAACGAGACATGCAATCGTTATTCGTCTGATGGTTGTCACACCGCCGACCTCTGCCAAAGTGTTCGGCATCTTTCTATTGGGGATCCCAGGTGTCGGCTTCGGAGTAGCGGCTATAGCGGCCCTGATACAGGGTGAGGGGATGTTTGTTGGTCTTTTCTTTGTTCTCGCCGCTATGGCGTTCATTGTCTTCGCATTCGGACTGACCCAAGTCAGCTTGTTTGCCGACGAACAACGAGTGGGTTCACGGTCCTTACTTGGGACCCGTCAGTGCTTAAGGCGGGAAATTTCAACGATTCAGATTCGGGCGAGCTCGCTTTACTTTCGACGAGCGGACGGAACCACCGCCCTCACTTGTGGCTTCTATTTGTTCCGAGCCAGTGAGCTGCGGCGCTTTGCAGCTTACCTCGGCCTGCCACTCGTTTTGCCGCCATGGTGTCGTTAACGGATACAAGGCACCGTGCGACCGTAGCTGAAGAGAGCTGCGCCCGGGTGCCCATAAATACGGGGCAACGTCCAAGTTAGAGTCCTCGGGTGGAGGAACGAGAATTCCGACGAGATTGACTTGGTGCTGACCCCAGGCTCCTCCCAAGCTTGAGTGTTATTGGTGTCCGCGAGCGCTGCGGTCGAGGGCGGAACGCAGTTAGGTGCGTGGATCGTATTCGAAATTAGGGGCGGAGAGGATCGAACTCTCGACACCCTGCTTAAAAGCTAGGCCGGCTTGTGCGCTGTAGCTCCGAGTTTGGGCCCCAAGCGAAAAGGACAAAGTTATGGTGTGTGAGATGAAACGGGCGGCCGCCGCTCACGCCAGGCTCTTCCTATGCCCGAATGTGCCGTCACCCTTGGAGGCCATGAACACGAGCGGGTCGAGATCCGAGTCCAGCGTCGGACATACCCGACAAGTACTGATAGCGATGACGGTAACTGGCTCAGTGCACGAGTGACCGTAAGAGCCGGAGCTTGGGCTGGCTCCTTCGATGCCCATCTTCGGGCCGAGAAGTTTGAGGCGTTTCGTCAGCAGTGTGAGCGGCTGCACCAAGAGGTCAGCGCAACGGCGGCATTTCATCCACTCGAGCCCTCCCTGCAACTAACCTTAACTAGGGACGCGAAAGGGCGCATTGAGCTTGCCGGTGACGCGATGGACCATGTCGGATGGGGGAACCGGCTCAGCTTCAGGTACATGGAGCTCGATCAAAGTTTCTTGTCTCCCTTGATCGCCCAGCTTCATGAAGTCGAGGAGACATTTCCAGTCGTGGGCCGTAGTAGTGGCAAGCGCCCTGACGTCTGACCCAATAGCGGGGCCTCTCGCGAGAATGGATCGGGCGAAACTCCATCTGGACGAGCTCGTTGGCACGGTAGAGGCATTTCTTGACCGAAATCCATACACAACCACCACCGAACGTGATGAGAAGCGCGGTCGCTACATCTTGAAGGTGCATATCCACGACACTCCGCCGGAGTCTCTTCGGTTCCTGGCCAGTGACTTCGTCCACAACACCCGCGCCGCCCTCGACAACATTGTTTGGGCGCTGGCCCCTGCTGCCGTTCGGCGCCGCAAGGCCAGCTTCCCGATTTATAACGACCCAATTCGTTTCGAGTGCGAGGCGCTTCCAATGCTCAAGGGTATGAAGCCGGAGATCATCGAGGCTATTGAGTGGTGCCAGCCATACCACGGACATAAACACTTTGACCATGCCACTCGGCTTCTGGATCTCAACCGGCTTTGGAACTTTGATAAGCACCGAGCGCCCTTCGCGGTCGGGTCGATGCCTGACATGGCCGCGTACGCTTTGTTCTATGAGGGATCGGACTTCCCCGAGATCCACGTCCAAATGGGAGAAGTACTTGAAGAGGGCAAGCCCATAGCTTGGATACGCTTCCACCCAGCACTTAAAGACGACTTTAGGCCCCGCTTCCACTTCGGCGTGGCGTTCGTAGGAGCCGGTAAGCGCCCCATTCCCTACTACGGACTTTCGAGAATGTACGAGATCGTCTCGAAGGAAGTTGTAGAGGCCATTCGTAAAACGCTGTGAAAATGGCGGAACTCGGTCATGTGAGGCACGATTCTTCTCGGACGGCTTCGCAAGCACGTCCAGGATCGGGGCATGCACAAGATTGTCAGTACAGCGGATTTACTCTGTGTAACAGTGCCAAGCCATCCCGCGGCAGTGAGCTTCAATCCACTTTCTCGATTGGTTCCATTGGCAGCCTTCAGCACCGCACTGATCGGAATCGCCGTAGAGATCACGGCGCACCTGTTTCTCCACCGTGAACGTGGTGTCTGGTTGTTAAAACCCTATCTTTACGCCGGACTGCCCAAGCCCTTCGTCCACACTGACTGGCTCAGCGTCGCCGCCGCGGCCGCAATCGCGGTAGTGATGCTCTTTTGGACGCTACTAATTCGGAGCGCACCATCCGACGTTTCGCTGCCTTTCATGTGGCTTGGGCTGGGCATCATCCTGGGAGGGGCTATTGGCGAAGCTGTGACAGGGATCGCGCTTGGCACGAGCACCAATATTCTCGTCGCTAGGCGCGGCGCCTGGGGATATGCCTTCAGTCCGTTCAACGTCGCGGTAGGCATCGGGTTCCTTCTTTTCCTCCCGGCACTTCTCCATCCCTCCCGTCTGCTCCGAGACCCGCGGGGGCCCTTTCGGTGGCGCGACCTGCTCCCAAGGCGAGGGGATCCGGAAGGTTAGCAAGTTCGCGACGAGCGGCGCCACGACGTAGCGGAAGGCACAAGACCCGCGATCGTTACGGTAAACCTGATAAGGAATAAGCGGCATAACCTGCAAGCCGCGCTACGACTGGCGCTTTCGCGATAAAGTCGCAGGCCATCCGGATACTTAAGCAGTGTCCAGGACGGCTAGGACGCTTACCATTTGGCCTTACGCCGAGGCTAAAAGTGGGACTCCGAGGAGCAGTCGGGGCTCGTGGCAACTTGGTTCCGGCAAGGGTTCGAGACTCGTCTCCCGCTCCAACTTTAGTTCGGCACTTGGCTAAGCCCGCCGCGCTCAAATCAGGGGTCCTGGTGATACGAGGTGACCAAGTCTCGGCTTGACCTCACGCGGTCGCAAATCCTCGCCTTCCGGCGGCATGTAGGCGCGCTCGACGTCCGTCTGCCACCTGGAGGGTCGTCGCTTCGGCGTGCGGCCTGGGCAGGACTGCAGGACAGCATGCCTCGGGCTGCGCTTCTTTCGATCCACGCTCGCGTCGCGCACCAAACCGTCCAGCTGGGAGGACCCAGCGCTAGTCCAGCTCTGGGGGCCGCGGCACAACGTCTTCACCGTCGCGACCCGCGACCTCGCCGTCTTTTCGCTCGGGGTGTTTCCGGACGCCGCGAAAGGTCGGCGGCGGGCGGAGGACCTCGCCGGGCGTCTCCACGCTTGCTCGCCGGCGCGCGAATGAACTACAGGGAAGCGGGGCGCGCTCTCGCTGTGCACCCGAACAGTCTCAAGTACGCGTCACCGACCGGAACCGTGCTGATTCGGTGGGAAGGCGCGCGGTCGCCAACCGTTTGGACCGTAGCGCCGCCTACGGTGGACTCTCGCGACGCCCGTCTGGAGCTGACGCGTCGGTACCTGCACATCTACGGACCAGCGACGTCCGCCGGCTTCGGTTGGTGGTCGGGGATCGGGGCGCGACATGCCGGCCTGGCGTTCGACGCCATCAGCAAGTCGTTAATGCCGGTTCGCACACCGGTTGGCGATGCATGGATCCTCAGCCAGGACCAGCCGACGTTCCGCGACTTACCGGGGTCGGCGGCACCCGCGCGGCTCCTTCCGAGTGGCGACGCGTATCTCCTCTTTCAGGGCCTCGATCGCGAGCTGCTGGTCCCTGGCGCGGCTCGCCGTCGCGACCTCTGGACACCGCGCGTCTGGCCGGGTGGTTTGTTGGTCGACGGCGAGGTCGTGGGAACGTGGCGACGTGCTGATGCGACCTTGACGGTCCGGCCCTGGACTCGTCTATCCAGGGCGGCGCGAGAAGCGGTGGAGACGGAGGCTGAGCTCTTGCCGCTGCCTGGCGTCAGGGGGCCGATCATCATGCGCTGGGAAAACTGATGCGACGGAGCAGCGGTACAAGGCGGTCATGGGGGTGCTCAGCGACGGCGAACGGCGACCGTTGACAACCGCGCGGTTGAGCGATATGTCTGACTATAGGAACCACGCATGACTAGGGAGTGCAGGGAGGCAAACGATGGCCGGTAGGGTGAAGGTGGATGGTCCAACTCCGCAAGTGGTTTTCGATCGGATGCCGGGCTCATTCCAGGCCGACAAGGCGGGCACGATGAAAATGACAATTCAAGTCAATCTCAGCGGCGAGAATGGCGGCAATTGGTGGATCAGGGTCGCGGAGGGCAAATGCACCGTTGGCACTGGGGTAGTCACGTCGCCCAACCTGACCCTGGTTGCCGACGCCAGGGACTACGTGAAGATCAGGCTTGGACAGCTTGACCCGATCGAGGCCTACAAAGCTGGCAGGCTCAAGTTCAAAGGAAAAGGCAGCATGCCAATGGCCTTCAGGATGTTGTCAATGTTCAAACGCTCGAGTTAGCAGACGGCCGGTCTGATAGGCCGTGCCGCGGAGGTGGTCACAATCATCGGTGAGAGCGACGACAACTTTCCTCCGGTCACGACGTAAGCCTTTTTTCATTCTCCTTCTAATAGCTGGCTGTGGACTGATCTTGTGGGCTTACTCGGCTTTCCTAGGCTATGACCTCCTTCCGCAGGCCCCCGATCAACTGCCGCTAATCACGGCGCCGGGTTGGAACAGCCTGGTGGCGGGTGTGCGACGGGCCGAGGGGCCCGGGGACCGCACGGAACCATTCCAGCTGCTTGGGACCAACGATGAGACGCCTGATGCGCTCGATAGACTTCAGCGCTCGATCGAATCCCAAGGTTGGAAGCGTTGGCCTGCCAACGACTACCGGGAGGCCCTGCGATTTTGGCAAGGAGATCGCGTGCGATTTCTTTCGCTGAGTCGTTTTCCCAACAGTTCCCTCTTGAACGACCCGACTCTCGACTATGGTGTCAGCCCACAGAGCCTCTCAGGCTGGCAAGCCCAATTTAGGGACATATACATCATTGAAGTGATTCACTTCTACTCCAGCCGTCCTCTATTCGATTAGGTTCTTGGGTGTGGTTTGCCAGGGAGCCTTCGAATGCAGGTGAAGATGATCCTGCCTGCCCTGACTGAGGCGACGAGTCCCCTTTTCCGGCCAATCAAGTACTCGCTGTTTCCGCCTCTGGGCCTCGCGACCCTCGCGGGTTTCATGAGCGAGGACGACGAGGTGTCCATCTGGGACGAACACGTTGAGAGACTCAGCCTCGATGACGCTCCGGACCTCGTGGTGATTCAGGTCTACATAACCTCGGCGCGCCGGTCCTACGAGATCGCCGACCGGTACCGAAGCCGCGGGGTTTACGTGGTTCTCGGGGGTCTTCACGTGACCTCGCTTCCCGACGAAGCCCAGGGGCATGCCGACACTGTGTTCCTCGGGCCAGGCGAGGACACCTGGCCACGCTTCCTCCAGGACTTTCGGGTCGGGACCCCGGCAAAGAGATACGAATCGCAGCACCGGAGTCTCCTTGGTGTGCCTCCGATACGGCGAGATCTGATCAAGCGCCACAAATATCTGGTCCCGAACTCCATCGTCGTTTCTCGGGGTTGTCCGCACGTGTGCGACTTCTGCTACAAGGTTGCCTTCTTCAAAGGTGGGAAGGAGTTCTACGTCCAGCCGGTCGACTCGGCGCTCGCAGAGATAAGCCGGCTACCTGGACGGCATCTCTACTTCCTTGACGACCACCTCTTTGGCAGCCCACCGTTCGCGGCCTCCCTCTTCGACGGAATGCGAGGAATGGATCGGCTGTGGCAAGCGGCGGGCACCGTCAAGGCGGTGCTCGAGCAACCGAAGCTGCTCGAGAAGGCTGTGGCCTCCGGCCTGCGCAGCCTCTTCGTTGGCTTTGAGACGGTGAACTCGGCGAATCTCTCCGAGCAGCGGAAGTTCCAGAACATCGGACGCGACTATGACGCAGCCATCCGGCGGCTACACGAGTTGGGCGTGATGGTCAATGGGAGCTTCGTTTTTGGTATGGACCATGATGGACCGGATGTTTTCGACCGGACGGTCGAATGGGCGGTCGCCCAAGGCATCGAGACCGCCACGTTTCACATCCTGACGCCGTATCCGGACACCGCGCTCTACAGGCGGATGGAGGAGGAGGGACGCATCCTTCACCGGGATTGGGATCTGTATGACACCAGGCACGTGGTTTTTCAGCCGGCCAGGCTGCGAGAGGCCGAACTCGAGAGAGGCTACTGGCGGGCATACCGCGAGTTCTACCGCTGGAGTGCTATATGGCGAGGCGCGTCGACCAAGGCTGCTCCCCGGGATCGACTCCGACACGTCGCTTACTCGGCGGGGTGGAAGAAGTTCGAGCCCTTCTGGGACGTTGCCATCCGCGGTGGCCAGGTGCTCCATGCCCTGCCCCTGCTGGAGTCGATCCTCGAAGGGTTCGGGCGTCACAAACCCGCCCGACACGAGCCTTTGGCACGCCCCAGCCGTGAGTCGCCCGACGGATCCGGTCAGTGTGCGGTCCGTGGAGCAGTCAGCTCGAACACCGGATGGCGCTGAGCGGCGCCGGCGGGGTCGGAGAGAACATCGCCCAAGCCCAGCGCACCGGTGATCAACCCGCCGAACCGGAGCGCCCGAATGTACGGACCCAGGATCTCCTTGAAGAATGTCGCCTTCTCACTCGGCGACAGTTCGACCGCCTCAACGCGCTCGGTCCGTTGCTTCACCGTGACGGTCGCCTCGCGGGCGGCACGAAGGTTGCGCACCCAGTTCACTTCCCCGAATGGACTCTGGATCCAGCGGCGCCCGCCGATGTCTACGAAGGCCACGGGCGTTGTGCGCGGCTCACCGGTTTTGCGGCCACGAACGGTGATCATTCCGTTTGGGCCGAGCGGGACACCGATCTGCAGAAGCTGGCGGGCAATGGGATTGAAGAGAGGAACAAAGAAGGGCACGTGCCCATTGGGCGGCGGTTGATCAATCGGCTTACTTTGCATAGCAGCTGGGGCCTCCGAAATCGTCAATCATGTGATTGACCCAGCATAGCAGGGTTCTCAATCAATTGCTTGAAAGGAGTTCCGCCCTTCTCCCGGGGACGAGGCCGAGCCAGCGTTCCAGCTGACGGAAGGCCCGGTCGGTCCGGTCAGCAGATACGTTGGTCGGCAGTGTCATGCTGGTGAGCGTGGCCATGATCGAGGCCGCCACATCGTCGGTGTCGAGGTCGGGAGCGAGGTGGCCCTCTCGGACTGCCCGCCTGAGCAGGCCGCGTAGCGTATGGTGCCAGGCCTCGTTTGCTTCGCCCATGATCCGGGCGAGGGAGGGGTCACGCGCCGAGCGAAGGGCAAGCTCGCCCATCACGGCGCGGAGCTCGGGTTCCTCACGGAGCAGTTTGCGGACCGCTCGCAGGTGGTTACGAAGCTGGTCGGCTGGTGAGCCGTGGGGTGCCAGCGTCGAGCGGAAGCGCTCCATCGCGTGCGCCACGACGCCGCGAATCAGCGCCTCTTTGGTCGGAAAGTAATAGTGCAGTGTTGCGATGTTCAGGCCGACTCCCGCCGCCACCTCGCGGGTGCGCAGTCCCTCGAAACCGCGCTCAGCGATTTGATTGAACGCGGCCAGGACGAGTGCCTGCTCCCGATCTTCCTTGCGTGACCGGGAGGCGCGCGCGTCAGTGACCGGACTCATTGGGTCCAGTTAACCATTTGATTGGAAAGCCGGGCTCCGGACTCCCGAACTTACCCCGCCGCGGCGAGTTGTCGAACGAGGCGCCGCTTCCCGGCATCTCTGAGCTGCTGAGGCCGGTTGTTCAGGTAGGCGACGAAGGTTTCGAGGTCGAGCTTGTACACGTGGCCGTCGTGGCTCAGTTCCGCGACGTCGCCGACCAATCGCGCGTCAATCGGCTCGCCCTCCTCGCGGGCCGCGAAGAGACCGAAGGCGACCCGCCAGCGCAGTTCTGCCTTCCGATCGCGGGTGGAAATGGACGCCTCGATGTCGTCGCCATGGATCGCGTACTCGCGCGCCAGATGCCAGACCTGTAACCGGAGTGGGTAGCGGCCGGCACTTGTCAGGATCCACCCGCTGAGCCCGATCTGCGCCCACGCCCGGCGGACGCGTTCCTGCCGGGCTTCCCATTCCTGCAGCGCCTCAACCGGGTCCAGGCCGCGCCGGATTCGGACGCCGCGCCCGTTCCAGCCGTCCAGCCCACCGGGAAAGGTCAGCTGGTCGTGGGAACCGTCGAGGCAAGCCTGGTTATATACCTCGTTGGTCGACAGGTGCGCCACGATGTCCTTCACCGACCAACCACGGCAATGACTTGCCCTGGACCACGCCTTGTCCTTGAGCCCCTGTAAGTGGGTACGGAGCCGGCGAATCTCGCGGTCGTAGGCCGGGAACGGATTCGCCCGCGTGGGATCAAGCGGGCGGGGGCGTAAATCCGGGGTCGTCATTCGGGGCAATTTTAGGTAGCCGGGGCCCGGTTCGCCGTAAAGGCTAGCCTCTGCGGCCGGCTGCGATTTCGAGGTTGGTCCGATATCCGTCGCTCAATGGCTTGAAGAGCTGGATGAGGTAGTTGGTAACCACCTGCGGATCGTATTCATAGAGTCCATTGCGGGCGCCTATGGCCAGGTCGGTGTACTGCTGGATCCCGGCAGCATCATTGGCCTGGGCGGCGGTAACGATTCCCTGCAGGTCGGTGAGAAGGAAATTGATACTGGTCAGGAGCCGGACGAATTGCTGGGGGACAGCCGGTGGTTTCGCCAGATCGATGGCGTTATTGGTTCCCGCCTGCGCTGCCTGAAGATGGGTCGCCAGGCCGGCGAAATCCTTCCTCTTGATTGAGTCGTTGGCGGCCTCGATTTCCGCGATCGCATCAAAGAACGGATGGGCGAAAGCAGCTGTGCTCAGATCAATGTCGAGCGCTCGCTGGGCGTTGTCGAGTGCCGTGAGCGCCGCCTGGAGGCGATGGCGCCGCTGCTGGAGGACCGCCTCCTGCGGCAGCGTGAGGATAGAGCTTGCCAGCTGCTTCTGAGCCGCACGCAGCCGGATGCGGTCAGCCCTTACCTGCCCCCGAGCCAATGCGAGCCTGGGCTCCACGGCGGCCAGGGCCGCCCTGGCTGCGGGGATATCGGGATGCTCCGACCTCAGGTCGACGTTCTTGAACGGGTCGGTGCTCAACGTGGCACCAACCGTTGTCTGGTGATCGAGGGTAGTTCGCAGGGCGGCGTCGGCTTGCCGAACTCCACCGCCGGCAGCGGCGGCGCCAAACAGGTAGCCGATTAGGAGGACGACGAAGAGTGTGATCGTTCCGGCGATCAACCACCTGGAGCCCAGCCGCCGGCGGCGATTTACCGGTGGCGCCTGAGTGGGCGCGGTCGTGGTCGTGGTCGTGGTCGTGGTAGACAAACCCTAGTGCCCTAGCCCTTGCTCTCCCATTCGAGCGTCCCTGCTGCCAGCCTAATGGCGGCGGTTGGCGCCGCGGAAGTCCTTGAACTGAAAACGGGTGGCTCGTAAATTGGTCTCAGAATGCGGTATCTCCTGCAGCTCGCCGTCCTGAACGCGGGGATCCTCGCCGCGTCCTGCACGACCGGTAGCTCAACCGCCGACAGCCCGTCGCCGGCCACCCGGCAACTTGCACCGGGTGCCGGCAGCCTGCTGGCGAGGCCGCTCCGCCTTCCTCACGTGCCGCCGGGCGTGGCTTGTCCGGTTACTCCGATCGCCAGTGTCGCCGCGCCGATCTCAACTCCGCGCGGGAAGGCACCCTTTTACCTCGGCGGCCCACTGCCGCAGGGCGCAGTCCCGTTCAACAAGATGGTCTTCGCGATCGTGGGCGGCGAGAAAGGTCCAGTATTACTACGGGGTGGTCGAATCGACGGACGCGGGAAGCTCGTCTTCAGCGGAAGTCCTGCCGACTTCATGGAGCGAGGGGACGTGATCTCGTCCCCTGGCGCCGGCGCCTGGACCTTTTACAGCAAGATCCTGAGCCCGGGACCGGAGGATGGGTTTTATCTCTATCCGTCGGTGGCCGGCTGCTACGCGATCCAGATCGATGCGCCCACATTTCAGGAAACGATCGTCCTTTACGCCACGCAAGGACCAAGCCAGTCGTGATCTCAGAATGGAGTTGGGACTCCTGCTCGAAAAGAGGGTGGTCATGGGTTACGGCGGAATTCGACCGATGACTCTGCCGTCGATGTTCGGTCTAAACAGATGAACGCCGCGCCAAGGAGAAACCATGACCCTGACAATTCCGGTCAAAACAGAGACGTTGAAGGTGCCCGGCGCCCATCTGTACTACGAGGTGCGCGGGTCCGGCCCGGTGGCTCTCCTGATGCCGGGCGGGCCTGCCGACGCTGGGGCCTTTGGGCGTGTTGCGGGCGAGATGGCGTCCCAGTACACGGTCGTGACCTACGATCCGCGTGGTCTTTCGCACAGCACGCTGGATGCGCCGATTGACGACCAGCGGATCGTGGAGATCTTCGCGGACGATGTTCACCGGCTATTGACAGCGACGACCACGGAACCGGCCTACGTCTTTGGCAGTAGCGGTGGCGCCGTCATTGGGCTCGATCTGGTCGCGCACCATCCAGACAAGGTTCGCACCTTTGTCTCGCACGAACCGCCTGCGCCGATCCTGCTTCCCGACCCGGCCCGGGAGCGGGCCGCGATGGAAGAGATCGTCGAAACGTATCGCACCGCTGGAATTGGGCCGGCGATGCAGAAGTTCATGATCCAGACCCGCATCCGTAGTGGTCCGCCGCCGCCTCCGGCCGGGGAGCCGACTCCCGAGATGCGCGAGGGGATGGCCCGGATGCAACGAAATATGGACTTCTGGCTCGGACACTATTTCCTGGCCATCGCCGCGTACGAGCCCGACTTCGTGGCATTGAAGGCAGGCTCGTCCAGGATCGTTCCGGCACGTGGGTACGAATCGCGCGGCGAACTGGCGAATGAGGGCGCGCTTGGGCTAGCAGCGCGGCTCGGAACCGAAGCTGTCGAGTTCCCCGGTGCGCATGGAGGTTTCGACAGCCATCCTCGAGAGTTCGCGGCCAAGCTCCGCGAGGTTTTCGACAGCTAAGGCCGACTCGGGGCGGGCCGTTGCCCGCCCCGAGTGCAGTCATGTCAGACCGCGGCCGGAACTCGCTCCACCACGGCGCTCGGCTCGGAGCCGACGCCGGTCTGCGAGCGAACCTCGATCTCGGAGAACATCGCCTGGGCACGGCGGTCCCTGGTGAGCAATTCCCCAACATAGGTGCCGAGGATGGCAAAGATGAACCCGAGCGGAATGCTGACGATGCCCGGGTTGGCGAGCGGAAACGCCGGATTCTTGGCCGGGACGGTGCCGAAGCCCGGCCCGATGATCACCAGAAGGATGGAGACGAAGGTCCCGCCCAGAAGGCCTGCAACCGCGCCCGTGGTGTTGAAGCGCTTCCAGAAGAGCGTGAACAGGATCACGGGAAGGTTTCCGCTGGACGCCACTGCAAAGGCGACCGCAACCAGCACGGCGGCGTTGGCGGTCGGCAGGTTGATTGCCAGCAGCACCGCGATGACCCCGACCACGACGGCGGCGATCCGCGCCACGAGCACCTGCTCCGACTCGCTTTCGCGGCCGCCCCGCACCACGTTCATCCAGAAGTCGTGGGCGAAGGCGCTCGAGGCCGCCAGGGTCAGGCCCGCCACGACAGCGAGAATCGTGGCAAAGGCGACGGCCGAAATGAAGCCCAGGAGCAGCTGACCTCCGAAGCTGTCCGGGCCACCACCGAGGAATTCGGCGAGCTTGGGCGCGGCCACGTTGACGTTCGGGATGTGTGCCTTGCCGACGAGCGTGGCGGCGCCAAATCCGAGAAACGTCGTCATCACGTAGAAGGCGCCGATCAGCCCCATCGCCCACCCAACCGAGCTTCGGGCAGCCTTGGCGGTCGGGACGGTGTAGAAGCGCATCAGGATGTGCGGCAACCCGGCGGTGCCGAAGATCAGCGCCATCCCGAGGGAGACGTTCTCAACGACCGACTTGTCCAGTCTGAAGGGGCCCAGGGCGACGGTCTTGCCGTGCGGGTACAGGATGCCGGGCTGGGTGAAGTTGAGGCCCGATTTCTTATCGTGCACGGCCGCAATCGCATCGAAGAATCGCAGCGGGTTGAAGCCGAAGTGGCCGAGCACCAGGACGCTCAGCAGCACGGCACCGGCCATCAGCAGCGTCGCCTTGACGATCTGAACCCAGGTGGTGGCGACCATGCCGCCGAGCACGACGTAGCCGATCATCAGCAAGCCGACGATGATGACCGCGGTCCGGAAGGGAAAACCGGGCACGAGCAAATGCAGGACGCTCCCCGCCCCGACCATCTGCGCGATCATGTAAAAGCCGCTCACCGCCAGGGTCGAGATGGCGGCGGCCGACCGTACCGGGCGCGGCGACATGCGGTACGCGAGCACGTCGGCCATCGTGTATTTGCCGGTATTCCGGACCGGTTCCGCGATCAGCAGCAGGACGGTCAGATAGGCGACCAACCAGCCAACCGAGTACATGAATCCGTCATAGCCGTTGAAGGCGATCAGCCCGGCGATCCCGAGGAAGGAGGCAGCGCTCATGTAGTCGCCGGCGATTGCCATCCCGTTCTGCCAGCCGGTGATCTTGCGCCCGGCCGCGTAGAACTGGACCGTCGTCTTGGTCTGGCGGGCGGCCCAGATGGTGATGCCCAGCGTGATGGCGACGACCAGGGTCGTGATCCACAGGGTGGTGCTCATGGGCGGCCTCCGCTGCGTCCGGCCAGCCGGCGAACCGCCGCGGCGAGCGGGTCGAACACCCGGTTGGCGCGCTTGATGTAGACGTAGGCCAGTATCCAGGCCATTACGAACTCGGAGAGCGCAAACAGATAAGCGAGATTGATGTTGCCAATGATCTTGGTGTTCATCAGGCCGGGTGCCAGCCCGTTACCGAGCGGGAGCGCGAAATAGTACACGAGGAAGAACGCCACCGCCGGGATGATGAAGTTGCGACGGGCCCGGAGCAGCTGCTGGAATTCCTGGCTCGCGGCCAGTGCCTGCCAGCCCGATGTCTCTGCGCTCGCTTCCCGGGCCGCGTCGACGCCGGGCGGACTACCTGGACTGCCCGGGGTGCGGACACCTCGGGATCGATCCCCACTATCCATACGGCCTCCCTGCCTTGAGTTTCGGGCGAATACGTCCCCTGCGCTCCATGTATCACCCGGATGACCTGATGTCAATGAGAAATCGGCAGGCAGCCCACCCGCCTGTCTAGAATCGTCGAAATGCCTGAATTGGGGGTGGCGGCCGCCCCGGCGTTCGGTGAGCTGGAGCAGCACCGTCACGAGCTGACCGCCTACTGCTACCGGATGCTCGGCTCGCCGTTCGATGCCGAGGATGCGGTCCAGGACACCTTCGTGCGCGCCTGGCGGAGCCGGGATCGGTTCGAGGGCCGGGCGGCGATGCGGTCCTGGCTCTACCGCATCGCGACCAACGTCTGCATCGACACGCTCAACAGCAAGGAGCGGCGCGTCCGGCCGATGGACCTCGGGCCGGCCCTCGAGCCCCTCGAGAAGAACCTGCACACCCGGCCGGAGGCCACCTGGTTAGAGCCGATCCCCACCGATCTCATCAGGGATCCGGCCGAGGTGGCGGTGGAACGCGAGTCGATCCGGCTGGCCTTCGTCGCCGCCCTCCAACACCTGCCCGCCCGGCAGCGGGCGGCCCTGATCCTCTGTGAAGTCCTCCGCTGGGAGGCGTCGGAGGTGGCGGAGCTGCTCGAGACCTCGGTCGCCTCGGTCAATAGCGCGCTCCAGCGGGCCCGGGCAACGCTGGCGAAGAGCAAGCTCAGCGCCAACGAACCTGCCCGCCAGCTAGAGGAATCAGACCGAGCCATGCTCGAACGCTTCGTCACCGCCTTCGAACGCTACGATATTGCCGCCCTGACGGCGCTGCTACGGGAAGACGCGACCCAATCGATGCCGCCATATGACATGTGGCTGAGCGGGCGCGACGATGTGCTGGCCTGGTGGTTCGGTCCGGGCATCGGCTGCAAGGGCTCCCGCGTGATTCCCGCCATCAGCGCCAACGGGATGCCCACCTTCGGTCAGTACAAGCCAAGCCCGAGTGGCGGCCACGAGCCCTGGGCGCTCCAGGTCCTCGAGCTCTCAGAAGGGAGGATCGCCGACATCACCTTCTTCCTGGATACCGCCAGGATCTTCCCCCTGTTCGGCCTGCCCCCCCGGCTCGACCCCTAACGCCTCGGCGAGCCCACAGAGATCGATGAGGGCGACCAATCCGGTAGTCGCGTTCTCGAGGTGAATACACCCGCCGTGCCGGCGCGCCAGGAGTTGGAGGCGGGCGATCCCGTCGATCGTTCCCGTGCTTGGCGACTGCAGGCGCGCGCAGTCCAGGATGATCGTGCGGACCGCCATTACCACTTAGACCACCCGGGTCACGAAAAGTCATCGGCGGAATATCGCCTCCGACCGATGAGTTTCCAAGTCGGAGCAGTCTGAATGAGCATGAACGAGATGAAAGACACCCGCTGGCTCTCGCTGTACGTCCTTTGCATTGGTTTCCTGCTGATCGTCGTCGACATGACGATCGTCAATGTCGCGTTGCCATCGATCCAGCGTGACCTCGGCTTTTCACAAGCGGGGCTGGCCTGGGTGATCAATGCCTACCTGATCGCGTTCGGCGGGTTGCTGCTCCTGGCCGGGCGTCTCGGCGACCTCTTCGGACGCAAGCGCGTGTACCTGATCGGGCTCGGCATTTTCGTCGGCGCCTCCGTCCTCTGCGGGCTGTCCTTGAGCCAGCCGATGCTGGTCGCTGCCCGCTTCGTCCAGGGCATCGGCGGGGCCGTCAGCTCCGCCGTCGTGCTGGCCATGATCGTGACGATGTTTCCGAAGCCTGAGGAACAGGCGAGGGCCTTCGGGGTCTTCAGCTTCGTGGCGTCAGCCGGGGCCGCCGTGGGTCTGCTCGCCGGCGGGTTGATCACCCAGGCTGTCAGCTGGCACTGGATCTTCTTCGTCAACGTGCCGATCGGCCTGGCGACCGCCGTCGTCTCGGCCCGGCTGCTTACCTCGGATCGCGGCCTCGGTATCGGACATGGCGCCGACGTCATAGGAGCCATTCTGGTGACTGCCGGATTGATGGTGGGGGTGTACGCGATCGTCGAATCGTCCGTCTACGGGCTCGGTTCCCTGCACACCATCGCGTTCGGCGCCGTCGCGCTGGCGCTATTGACCGCGTTCATCGTGCGCCAGGCGGTCATCGCCAACCCGATCCTGCCACTGGGCCTCTTCAGATCGCGG
The DNA here is from genome assembly GCA_030948145.1 of Candidatus Dormiibacterota bacterium. Taxonomy (GTDB): domain Bacteria; phylum Chloroflexota; class Dormibacteria; order CF-121; family CF-121; genus JALYYC01. The sequence continues at coordinate 7,078 of JALZAV010000031.1, read as the reverse complement.
AAGCTGTCGATCGCAAACGTCATCCAGGCGCTGATGTCGTCGTCGTTCTTCGGATTCTTCTTCCTCGGCTCCCTCGACCTGGAGCGCGTGCTTGGCTACGGCCCGATGGGGCTCGGCCTTGCCTTTCTGCCTATCGCCGTCGTGATGGGCCTTTTCTCGGTCCGCTTCTCGGCGCCGCTGATCGGCCGCTTTGGTCCCGTCACCGTCCTGGCTGCGGGACAGCTGGTCGTGGCCATCTCCCTCGCGATGCTCGGGTTCGGCCCGACGAATGCGAGTTACCCGGTGCACCTGCTGGTCCCGATTGCCTTGTTGGGCCTGGGCGGCGGACTCTCGTTCCCCTCGCTCGCCATGATCGCGATGGCCGACGCCGGCCCCGCTGATGCCGGCCTGGCTTCCGGGATCCTGAACACGAGCGGCCAGGTCGGTGCGGCCCTCGGGCTTGCGGTGCTCGCCACGCTCGCCGCCTCGCGCACGGTATCGCTGTTGCGTAACGGCTCGGGCACTGCAGCGGCGCTGGCCGGCGGCTATCACCTGGCCTGGCTGATCGGTGCCGCCCTGGTGGTGGTGACGTTCGCGCTGGCCATCACCCTTTTTCGCGAGCGCCGCTCGGTTGGCGCCGAGGAGCCGGTGACCGAAAGCGTCGTCGCCTGAGTTTACAACCCGCCTGAAAGGAACTCGATCAGGCCCGTGTAGTAAGTGGCCTGGTCGTCATACATGGCCATGTGACTACCGTTCGGGCAGTGCAGGTAATGTCCCCGCCGCAGCTCTCTCGCCATCCACTTCATGTGCGCCGGATCCATCGTGTCGTACTGGGCGCCGATCGTCAGCGTGGGTACCTCGATCGACTTGAGTTCGGCCGTGCGGTCCCAGTTCTCGAGGGTTCCGCGCAAGCCCAGTTCGCTCGGACCCTGCATCGGAACGTAGATATCGCGGTTGATCTTTGCGAAGGCGCGGTTCACCGGGTCCGGCCACATGTCGACCGGCAATCGAAGGACATGATGGACGTAGTGTTGCTCCGTCAAGAGCTCGGTATAGCGGGGATTCTCGAAGTCGCCGGCGGCTTCAAGAGCCTTGATCTCATCCAGTGCGGATTGATCCATGGCCGGCATCAGCACGTCACGCGCGTAGGCGTTGTAGGCAGGGCAGCTGGCCATCATGTTTGAGATCACCAGGCCTTTCAGATGACGCTGGTACTTGAGCGCGTATTCAATCGCCAGGATGCCGCCCCACGAATGCCCGAGGAGATAGAAGTTTTCTCGATTCAGCCCCAGCGCCTGCCGGACCTGCTCGACCTCCTCGACGAAACGATCAACCTGCCAGAGCTCCGGATCGGCCGGTTGGTCGCTGTAGGCGGAGCCCAGCTGGTCGTAGTAGTAGTACTCGATGCCCGCGGCAGGAAGGTAACTGTCACAGGCTTCGAAGTATTCGTGCGTTGCTCCGGGCCCGCCATGCAGAAGGAGAAGCCTGGTCTTCGGACTGTTTCCAATCCGCTTGGTCCAAACCCGGAACCTGCCTTTGGGGGTCTCGATCGGGATGAGCGTGACGCCGCCTGTAAGGACGTCGCCCCTCGTGCTGTAGTCGAGGTAGGCGCTCGGACCTCTCGCCACGATTTTCAGATGGTAGCCTCGGACAGATCACCCCGTCAAAGCGCGACCCCCAGCCCTTTAACGCCGCCGTGGCCAACGTCATCCGGGATCTGAAACCTGGTGAGGTTGCGACCTATGGGCAGGTCGCGGCCCGCGCCGGATTTCCGGGCGCGGCCCGGGCCGTTGGCAACGTGCTGGCAAACAGCGTCGGGATGCCCTGGTGGCGCGTGGTCCGGGCTGACGGTGAGCTGGCGGCACACAAGGACGGGGAGCAGCGCCGGCGGCTTCGCCGCGAGGGGGTCCGATTCAACGGTGATCGGGTCGCGTCGCTCAGACGTACCTGATGGTGAGGTGCACACCATCGACTTCGATCTGTCCGCGACGATCGCCGTGTCACCGGCGACGGTCTGGCGGTACCTTGTTGACTGGGAGGGCCTTCATCGCTGGATGTCGGAGCTCTCGGGGCTGCGTATCACCTCGACCCGGCGCGAGGGGGAGGGCGTCGAGGGGGAGGCCTCGATCCGGATCGGCGGGATCAGCACGACTGATCGGATTCGGGTGACCTCGTGGGTCCCACCGCAGGAGCTGAAAATCTCGCATCTCGGCTGGGTGAGCGGCGCCGGTGTCATGCGTTGTCAGCAGGCGCCAGACGGGACGGCCTTTACCTGGCGTGAGACGCTCGAGCCCCCTTTAGGGCCTCCGGGCGCCCTCGGCATGCGCATCCTGAAACCCCTGATCCGGACGACCTTCGAGGCCGATGTTCGGCGGCTCAAGGAGCTGGTCGAGTCGGGGAGCTGACTGGCGGTCGTTCGGCGGGGCGGGTCTCGAGGATGATCCGGATCGGCCGGTCGAATCGGAAATAGTCCCACGCCCACGAGGCGATCGCCCGAGCACGATTGCGAAACCCGACGAGGTAGTAGACGTGGACGACCATCCAGGTCACCCATCCGAAGAAGCCGGTGATCTCGAGTCCATTCGGGAGCCGGGCGGCCCCGGCCCGGCGTCCGATGGTCGCCATGGTCCCTTTGTCGACGTAGTGGAAGGGGCGCTGCGGTGCCAGCCCGGTACGCACCTCCTCGAGAATGGCGCGGGCCACGTAGCGGCCGCCCTGCATCGCCGGCGGCGAAAGCATCGGCAGGAGTGGCGCCGGCCCGCCCGGAGACGCGACATCGCCGAGCGCGAAGCTGCGCGGCTGGCCGGCGATCCGCAGGCAGGCATCGACCTCGATGCGCCCGTTTTTGTGGTGCGCCAGCGACGGGGCCCGCGTGGGGTCGTTCGGGCGCACCCCGGCCGACCAGACGATCGTCCGGGTAGGCAGGACCGAGCCGTCGGAAAGCGTGACGCTGGATTCGTCCGCCGCGGTGACCAGCATGCGGGTGCGGACCTCGATGCCACGCCGGCGAAGCACGCGCTCGGCGTAGTCGCCGATGCGCCGCGAGAAGGCGCTGAGCAACTGGTCCTGGGCCTCGAGCAGGATGATGCGGACGTCCTCGCGGCGGATGTGGTGATAGTCCTTGCCGGCGACGATCTGGATCAACTCCCCGAGCGCTCCCGAGGACTCGACGCCGGTGGGGCCGCCTCCCGCGACAACGAAGGTGAGCAGCGCCTGCCGCTGGGCGCCATCGGGCTCACTGTCGGCTCGTTCCAGGCAGGTCAGCACCTGGTTACGGAGGCGGGTCGCGTCTTCCAACGACTTTAGCCCCAGCGATACTTCCGCGAGGCGCTCATTGCCGAAGAAGTTGTCGACGCTGCCGCTCGCCAGCACGAGGAAGTCATAGGGAATCGCGTCGCCCTCGATCGTTCGCACAACCCTCGACGCGACGTCGGTTTCGCGAACGGTTGCCTGCCGAACGCGAACGTTGCGCGATCCGCGGAAAATGCGGCGGAGCGGGTAGGCGATCTCGCTGGGATTGAGGAGCCCGGTCGCCACCTGGTAGAGCAGCGGGGTGAAAAGGTGGTAGTTATGCCGGTCGAGGAGGACGACGTCGACCTCGGTGCCGTCGAGCGCTCGGGCGCAGGCCAGGCCGCCAAAGCCGGCACCGACGATCAGCACCTGCGGACGGCGGCTCGCTGTCGGTTCAGTCATGCACCACCACTGTCAGGCAGCCGAAGGCCTCGCGCAGCGCTGCCTCGACGGCGGCCGGCTCGTCTGATCGGGCGAAGAGAAACCCGAGGTAGCGGTCGCCCTCGGGCAGCGGCACCAGGCGTTCGCCGGCGGAGACGGTCAGGACGAGACTCTCGACGCCGGGAACGGTCCGGGCATCCTCCTGCCCCCGGATCTCCTGCAGGCGACCGCCGCCCGGGATCGGCAACATCATGACTCCGGCCGCCCGCCGTTCGCGAACGTGCGAGGGCATCGGCAGGCCGGCCGCATGCCGGAGAATCAGCTCCTCTAGAGATAGGCCCGCGCCGAATCGGAGCGTGCGCGAGCAGAGGCCGCCGATCGAGCGCGGCGCCACCTCCAGCACGAAGATGCCGGCCGGGTTGATGCGAAGCTCGGCATGGATCGGTCCCTCGCGCAAGCCGAGCGCCCGGGTCGCCGACGCCGTCGAGCGCCCGATCGCGGCCTGCGCCCCTGCGTCGAGCCGTGAGGGGGTGACGTAGATCGTCTCCTCGAAGTACGGACCGTCGAGGGGATCGGGCTTGTCGAAAATCGCGAGGACTTCGAGCTCGCCGTCACGCAACAGCCCCTCGACCGCGACCTCGCGCCCCGGGACGAAATCTTCGACCAGCAGCGATGCCTCCTCTCGCCGGTCGCAGCCGCGCACGATAGCGGCCACCCGCGTAAACACCTCGGGGAAGGCGACCGGTTCGTCGACGCGAATAACGCCCTGGCTACCCGAGAGGTCGACCGGCTTTACGACGCACGGGTAGCGGATCATCGATGCTACATCGACCGGGACGGTCTCAAGGGACAAGGACAGGAAGCGAGGCGTTGGCAGCCCGGCATTCCGCAGCGCGCGGCGCGTCATCACCTTGTTGGAGGCGGCGAGGACCGCCTGGAGTGGGTTGTGGGGCAGGCCCAGCCGCTCGGAGACCGCACTTGCCAGCGGCGTCCCGCTGTCATCCACGGCGACGACCGCCTCCAGCGGATGGCTCGAGGCAAAGGTCAGCACGCGCTCCACCGACGCCTCGAGGTCGCGGAAGTCGACCCGCAGATGCCGGCCCTCCATCAGGGCGGCGAGCGCCGGTCGGTGAGGGGAGCCGACCACGACCTCGACGTCGAGCCGCCCGGCCGCTTCCATGAAGTCATGGGTACGATAGGTCCGGCTCGGGATCAGCAGCATGACGCGACCCATGGCTTTATCTGACCACGAATACAATCTACGTGTGGGGCTCGAGCTCGTGGTCACCCCGGCCGCGCTGGACAAGATCGATCGCGTGCGCCGCCAGGGAGGACGTCCCGACGCCGCCCTTCGCATCGAGGTCGCCGGGCGTCGAAGCGGCCGCTTCATCTACGAGATCGACCTGGTCGATCCCGCCGCCCAAACGGCGGAAGATGTGGTCGTCGAAACGCCGGGCCTTCAGCTGCTCGTCGATCCGGCCAGCGCGGTACACCTGCAGGGAGCCGTCGTCGATCTGGACCAATCCGCCATCGGCGGGGCACTTACGATCGACAACCCCAACGAGGGATGGCGCGATCCGATCGCGGCGCGGGTGCAGGAGGTGCTCGATCGACAGATCAATCCTGGCGTCGCCTCCCACGGAGGCTTTGTCGATCTGCTCGATGTCCGCGACGGGGCCGCTTACGTCCGGCTCGGGGGCGGCTGCCAGGGATGCGCTCAGGTCGATGTCACGCTGCGGCAGGGAATCGAGGTGGCGATCAAGGCCGCCGTTCCTGAAATCACGCGGGTGATCGACAGCACCGATCACGCTGCGGGGTCCAACCCCTATTTCCAACCGGCGAAGAAAGCGTCCTAGTTCGGCAGGGACGACTGCCCCAGCGGCGGTACTCTTGCGAAATGCGACCCCTTCGGTACTCCATCAACGTCACATTGGACGGGTGCTGCGATCATCGCGCAATGCGCGCGGACGAAGACTTGCATCGTCACGCGGCCGAGATCCTAAACCAATCCGGTGCCCTTCTCTTTGGCCGGGTAACTTACGAAATGATGGAATCAGCGTGGCGGCCGCCGGCACCGACGGGAGCGCGACCCGCCACTGGCGATGCGGTACGAGCCGATAGGGTAGTCATCGGGCTCGCTAGCCCGGGCCAGTCAGCGACCCGCGAACCGCCGCAGCGGCAGCCGCGGACCGAAGCGAGGCGCGCAGATCCCGGCGACGGCGAGCAGCCGGATGACCCGCGTCCGGTGGCCACGGTAGGGTTCGAGAAGTTCGAGCATGCGGGCGTCTGACCCGCGCGGCTCCCCGGCCAGCGCCCAGCTCACCACATGCGGCAGGTTGTAATCGCCGACCGAGACCGCGTCCCGATCGCCAAGCGCAACCGCGGCGACCTCGGCGGCCGACCACGGGCCGATTCCCGGGAGGCCGAGCAATCGGCGGCGCGCCTCGACCGGCTCAAGTTGGACCAGGTCGTTGAGGCGTCCGGCCAGCGCGGCCGCGTTTCTTATGACGTCGGCCTTGCGCCGCTCGATGCCGAAGCGATGGTAGGCCCAGTAGGGTGTGGCAAGCAGTCGCCGCGGAGTCGGTGGCAGGAGCAATCGCCCTTCGCCAGGAGCGGGCTCGCCGAGCGCCGAGACCATCGCCGCGTAGGCGGACCACGCCTCGACCCCCGGGACCTTCTGTTCCAGGATGGTGGGGACGAGTGCCTCGAATACGGCCCCGGTGCGGCCCAGGCGCAGACCCGTGTGCTGGCGATGAATGGTGGAGAGGAGGGGATGGGCGGGCTGAAAGGCGCCGGGATCATCATCGAGGCCGACCAGGGCGGGCGCGGCCAGCACGGCCCAGCCGGCCCCTGGGCCCCAGGCCCGAGCCCGCAAGCACCCGGCGGCCACCTCCAGGCGGAGGGTGGCGGCGCCGGCCGGCGTCCAACTGGCACGCCAGACCCGGTCGGGCTCGATCCGGATGGTCCGGTCGCGACTCCCGCCGCGCCGGAGCACTCCCAGCGTCAGGCCCAAATCGAGCCGCCCCGGCAGGGGGAACTCGGCCGCCTCGGGTAGCACACCGGCAGCGTACTCCGAGCCAGGCCCGGCGTACCGATGAGCTTGCGTATGTATTTGAACATGATACGCGTATCATCATAGGAGCTGATAGCGCGGGTTCCCGTTGGAGAAGCAGAAATGGTTCGGTGCAAGCATTGCGGCGCAGAGAACTTCGCCATCGACATGTGGTGCGCGAAGTGCTCCCAACATCTCGATTGGGCCCCGCCGCCGGCGGCAGCCGTCGAGCCCGCCAGCGCTCCCGCGGCCGAGCCACCGCCTGAGGCTGCGCCGGTCAGGGAACCGGAACCCGAGGCCGTCCCCGTTCCAGCGCGCGAGCCGGAGGCGGCACCGGTCGCGGCCGCGACGCCAGCGGCCAGAACGCCGCAGCGC
>JALZAV010000220.1 GCA_030948145.1 Candidatus Dormiibacterota bacterium | reverse complement strand
GCGGCCGTGATCGTCACGAGCGCCTCGCCGACGGCTACCGACTCACCCGGCCGCGCGTGAAGTTTTTGAATCGTTCCGGCCCATGGCGATGGAATCACGACAACGGCCTTCGCCGTTTCCACCTCGCACAGCGGCGCGTTGACCTCGACCGCCGCGCCTTCCGCCACCCGCCATGCCACCAGTTGGGCTTCGGTCAGACCCTCCCCAAGGTCGGGCAGCCGGAACGTTTGATCAGCCATAGGCGAGGGCCGCATCGGCCGCCTGCAGGATGCGGTCGACGTCGGGCAGGTAAAGCTTCTCGTAGCGCGCCGGGGGATAGGGGACGTTCAATCCGCCGATGCGCGCCACGGGGGCCTCCAAGAAGTCGAACCCGTCATGGCTGATTCGGGCGGCGACCTCGGCTCCGAAGCCGCAAAAGACGGGGGCTTCGTGGACCACGACGGCGCGATGCGTCTTGCGCACCGAGGCCATCACCGTGTCCATGTCGAGGGGCGACAGACTGCGAAGGTCGATGACCTCGAGCGAGATCTGCTCCGCCGCCGCCGTCTTGGCTGCCTGGAGCGCGACGCTGACAGTGGGGCCGTAGGCGATGATGGAAACGCTCGAGCCCTCCTGGGCCACCCGCGCCTTGCCGATCGGCACGCGAGCGGCCGGGTCGATCTCTTCTTTGAGGTAGTAGCGGGCCTTCGGCTCGAAAAAGATCACCGGGTCGGGGTCATCGATCGCCGCCTGCAGCAAGGCGTAGGCATCGCCGGGGGTCGACGGCGTGACGACTTTCAGTCCCGCGGTATGGGCGAAGTACGCCTCGGGGCTCTCCGAGTGGTGCTCGACGGCGCCGATGTTGCCCCCAAAGGGGACCCGAATCGTGATCGGCAGCGAGACGCCCGAGCGGTTCCGGTACTTGGCCACATGGCTCACGATCTGCTCGAAGGCCGGGTAGATGAATCCGTCGAACTGGATCTCCGGCACGGGCCGGAATCCGCGCAGGGCTAGGCCGACCGCGATACCAATGATGGACGACTCCGCCAGCGGTGTATCGAACACACGCTCTTCGCCGAAAGCCTTCTGCAGTCCGTCGGTGATACGAAAAACACCGCCGAGCGCGCCGACGTCCTCGCCAAAGATCAGGACGTTGCCATCGCGGGTCAGGGCATCCCGCAGCGATAGGTTGATCGCCTTCGCCATCGTGAGCGTTTCCATCACGAGCCCTCGAGGGACGATTCGAACTCTTCGCGCTCCTGGAGAAACGACGCCGGCGGCTTCGAATACACACGACCAAACATCGCCTCGCCGGGGGGTGGGGTAGGCAGCGCAAGAAGGCGGGCGCGCATCGCCTGGGCCGCCGACTCGGCCGCAACCGCGATCGCCGCGACCGTACCCTCGTCGATGATGCCCTGCTGTTCGAGCCAGGCCTGGTAGCGGGCAATAGGATCTTTGGCGTTCCACGCCTGCAGCTCACTGTCGGTTCGGTACCGCGTCGGATCGTCGGAGCTGGTGTGGGCGCCCATTCGGTAGGTCACGGCCTCAATCAAGTAGGGGCCCTCGCCCTGACGCGCGCGGGCAGCGGCCGCCCTGACGGCGGCATAGACGCCGAGGACGTCATTGCCGTCGATGCGGATGCCGGGAAACCCATAGCCCTGGGCGCGCTCGGCGATGGATCCGGCGGTTTGCTTCGAAAGCGGGACGGAGATTGCCCAGTAGTTGTTCTGACAGAGAAACACCACCGGTGCCTTGAAGACCCCGGCGAAGTTCATCGCCTCGTGCCAGTCGCCCTCCGACGTGGCGCCATCGCCAAAGGTGGAAAGGACGACCTCGTCGGTGTGCTTGAGGCGGCAGCCCATGGCGAACCCGACGGCGTGCGGGACCTGGGTCGCGACCGGAATCGCCAGCGGCGCGAAGTGATATTTGCGCGGATCCCACGGTCCGTGCGAAAGGCCGCGGAACAGCGTCAGCATATCGGCCGGATCGACGCCACGGACCATCGCCATGCCGAACTCGCGATAGCTGGGGAAAACCCAATCCTCCGTCCGCAGGGCCGTCATGGCCCCGACGTGGATTGCCTCCTGGCCGAGGTACTGACCCCACAGGCCGAGCTCACCCTGGCGCTGGAGGTTCAGCGCCTCCTGGTCCGCGCGCCGGATCAGCACCATGTTCCGGTAGAGCTCGCGCAGCCCCGCGGCATCCAATCCCAGACGACTCCTCGCTTCAGCAGTGAGCTCGCCGGCCGGTGAGAACAGGGCGC
>JALZAV010000081.1 GCA_030948145.1 Candidatus Dormiibacterota bacterium | reverse complement strand
AGCACGCGCCGAACGCGCCGGCGCGCCAGCCACTGACCAGGCTGGACCGGGACACTCCGGACGACGAGGATCGTGACAATGATGAAGACGAGATAGAGGCTCGAGAACGCGAAGGTAAAGAGCCCGGCCAGGAGCCAGAATCCGACGATGAGGATAACGAGGGCGGCCGTGACCCGTTGGATCGTCACGGTCGGAATCCGGTGGATGACGGTGGTCATGCCTGTCCCCCTTCCGCCGCTTTTGGCCGCCGGTAGACCTCTTCGCTGAGCGGTCGAAACGGCGTGCGAGAAAAGATCGCCTCGACGGGAAGCCCGAAAACCTCGGCCAGGCGGAAGGCCAGGTCCAGGCTGGGGTTGTACTCGCCGCGTTCGATGTAGCCAATCGTCTGGAAATTCACGCCGACCGCCTCTGCGAGTTCCTGCCGAGATAGGCCTCGTTCGGCCCGGAGCACCGCAATGCGGTTGTGCAGCCTCGGGGCATCGCCTGGTTTAGAACTACCATTTTGTCTTGTCACGACCGTACAGATCGTTGCATAAGTACAACAATCTGTCAATAATGTGCAGCGCCACGAACCTGTTACGGTCAGGCCCGATGTGGGGCAGACCCCCTCCGCTCGGGCCATGGCAGCCCCCTCGACGGCGTCCGCAACATGCCCCACCATCGATCCATGACGGTTCGACTCGGTCGCGACCGGGTGGTAGCACCACCCCGAACATCATGGTGACCAGATGGCGGCGGAGCGCGGCCATCCGGTACGGTGGCGGGGTGCGGCGAGCGCTCTTCTTGCTGGCGGCGGCCCTCCTATTGCCCAGCTGCGGCCCGCTCGGTGCGGCGGTCAACGACCACGAGCGGACCGTGCTGGTCGACTATCACTACGACCAGTTTGCCGACATGTTCGGCCGCTACTTTCCCCACCAGGTGACCGTCCGGCAGGGCGATACCGCCGTCTACAAACAGGCCTGGAATGGGGAAGCCCACACCGTCACTTTTAGTCCCACGATCGACACCCTCGGAAAACCCGTGTGGGAATACATCGACAAGGACCAGCAACCACCTCAGGCCGTGCTGGATTCGGTCGGCCAGGCGACTCAAAACGCGATCCCATTCATGGTCGGTCAGGACAACGTGGTCCATCAGAACGGTGCCCAACCCTGCTTCCTGGACACCGGCACCCCACCCAGCGATTCCAACACGCCCTGTGCGAAGCGTTCGCAACCGGCCTTCACGGGGCGCCAGGCCTTTTACAGCAGCGGTTTCATCCCCTACCAGGGAACCGCTAGCGACAACGTCTTTCGGGTCCCGATCGCGGCGAATGCCACGCCGGGGACGTACCACTTCATCTGTCTCTTTCACGGCCCGGGCATGAACGGGACGCTGACGATCGTGCCGAAGGCGGCGGCGATCCCTTCGCAGGGGGACGTCAACAAGGCAGCGCAAGCCGAGATCGAACAGATGGCGAAACCCCTGCTGACCGCCTTCAACGACGCTAAAAGGGGGAACTTCCCGGTGAAGGTCCCCTCCTATAAGTTCGTGATTGCCGGCTATGGGTCGCCGAATCAGCACGACCAGCACGGGTTCGGCTCGATCAGCGAATTCATCCCGAAGACGACCAGTGTCAAGGTGGGCGAGACGCTGCGGTGGATCGTGATTGCCGATGCCCATAACGTGGCCTTCGACGTCCCCGCCTACTTCCCCGAGTTCACGGTCAAAAAGGACGGCACGGTGGAATGGAATCCGCAGGCGGTCGGTCCGGTGGCGAGCCCGGCGATGCCATCGAGCGACCAGGGACCTGGCCCACCACCCCCGACCATCGTGCCGAAGATCACCGACGGGGGTACCTACGATGGTTCCCACTTCTTGTCGTCAGGCCTCGGTGGCGGGGGAGCCGGTGACATCGGCTATAGCCTCACGTTCACGAAGAAGGGGACCTACAACTACGCCTGCCTGATCCATCCCGCGATGGTTGGCACCGTAATCGTGAACTAACGTGATCAACCGCCACCGCCCGCATCTCGTCATTGACATCCTGTTCTTTGGGTTCCTGGCCGGCTACACCGCCTACGCGATCGCCATCCTGGCGTTTGGCGTCCTTGCCGCGATCGCGCACACGTCACCGGATCTGCATCAGAACCTCCACCTCATCGGATTCGATGCCCAGAGCTTTGTTGAGCGCCTGGCGCAGGCCATCGCCACGGCGTCCCACCAGGCGGAGTCCGGGGGAAACCTTGCCATCGACTACGGCTTCAGCCTGCTCAACGTCGTCCTGGGCCTCTACCTCGTCTACCTGCGGCCGCATAATCGGACTGCTCGGTTTCTCGCCGTGGGCATGGTTGGAACCGCGGCCATCTTCAACCTGCAGGCGATCAGCGTGTATTCGGCGCTCCAGGCGTCAAACGTCGACAATGCCGTCCATTTCGGCTTTGAATTGATCGCCATGCTGGCCTACTTGTATGCGCTCCTGACCTTCCCGGATGCGCAACTCGTGCCTCGGTGGCCCGCCTGGGCGCAGGCCGTCCTGTACGTTCCCATCACCCTCGCGCTAAGCCTGACGCTGAACAACCTGCAATCGGCACCTCTCTCGCGCCTCGCCATCGTCGGCGTCTTCGGTCTGGTGATCCCCGCGGTCGGCTTGTTAGCGCAGGCCTACCGATGGATCCTTCCGAAGAATGCGGAGGAACGGCAGCTATCCCGTTTGCTCTTCATGGCTCTCCTGCCGGTGGTTGTCATGGTGCAGTTCGTCCATGCGGAACAGTTGCAGGCACTGATCAACCCGAGCTTTCCGGGCCGAGCGCTCGCAGAGGTGCCCGTCGGATTCTTCCGGGTCTTTCAGCCGGTCTTCGCGATCATCCCGGTCGCCCTCTTCATCGGCATCGTTCGCTACCGGCTCTGGGACATCGACCGCATCATCAGTCGCACGCTGGTTTACGGGGCGCTCGGCGGCTTTGTGAGCGCCGTCTACATCGGCCTCGTGGTGGGCGTTGGGAATCTCATCGGCACCCAACAGCACAATCTGTTCCTCTCATTGCTTGCCACCGGGTTGGTCGCGCTGTTGTTCCAACCGGTGCGAAACCGCGTCCAGGGTCTTGCCAACCGCCTCGTCTACGGCAACCGCTCGACCCCCTACCAGGTCCTGTCGTCGTTTTCGCACATGGTCGAGTCGTACGGGGCCGAGGATGTGCTGTCCCGGACCGTGCGCATTCTCTCGGAGGGGACCGGGGCCAGCGCCATGGTCTGGCTCAAGGTCGAGGACGAGTTTCGCGCCTCGGCCCGCTGGCCGCAGACGGCGACGCTTCCGGCCCTGGGTGTCCCGCTGGACGGTGACCAACTGCCGCGGTTTCCAAACGCCGACCTGGCCGTCCCCGTCCGTCATCAGGGCGAGCTGCTGGGCGCCTTCACAATTCGAAAGCGGGGAGAGGCGCTTACAGCGGCCGAGACCAAGCTGATCAGCGATCTCGCTGCCCAGGCAGGGTTAGTGGTTCGCAATTCCCAGCTGACGGCCGACCTGCTCGCTCGCCTCGATGACCTGCGCCAGTCGCGTCAGCGCTTGGTCCGGGCGCAGGATGAGGCGCGGCGACGGCTCGAGCGTAATATCCATGATGGGGCGCAGCAGCAGCTGGTCGCCCTCAAGGTGCAGCTCAGCCTGGCCGAGCGTCTCGTCGACCGCGACCCCGCCAAACTCAAGTTGGCGCTGGCGCAGCTCAAGCAGGATACGGACGAGGCCGTCCAGTCACTGCGCGAGCTGGCCCGCGGCATCTATCCGCCGCTGCTTGCCGAGAGCGGTCTCGCGACCGCGCTGCAGGCCCAGGTGCGCAAGTCGGCCGTGCCGATAACCATCGATGCCGAGACCATCGGCCGCTACCTGCCGGAGACCGAGTCCGCTGTCTACTTCTGCTGCCTCGAGGCGCTGCAGAATGTCGCGAAGTCGGCGGACGCGTCCAGCGCAACCGTCCGCCTGTCCGCCAGTGACGGGGTGCTCGCCTTCGCCGTCGACGATGACGGCAAGGGTTTTGATCCAACCCATGCCCGCGACGGGTCCGGGCTTCAGAACATGACTGATCGGATCGAGGCGCTTGGTGGGAAGCTCACGATCCGGTCGGCGCCCGGGAAAGGCACCCGGATTTCGGGGACGGTGCCGGCCCAGCCAAGGGTTGTCGATGATCGGCCTGCACCTAACCCCGATCGAGGTCAGCCAGCACCGGCGCGAGCGCCTCAAGCGACGCCTCGTTAATCGGATCCAGCACGAGCTGGACGTGACCGATTCCCTCGCGGGCAAATCCGCGTAGCGTTTCGGCGATCGTCTGCGGTGATCCCGCCACGGGCGGTGCCGCGGAAACGGGATCGCCATGCGCCCGCCCGGCTCCCCCGGCGATCTGCACCAGCACGGCGACCGTGCGTTCGATCTCCGCGGGATCCCGTCCGGCGGCCCGGCAGGCGATATCCACCTTCTCGCGAAGCGGTGCGACGCCCCCGGGCCGGTTCCCGGTCCAGTCGAACCAGGCGTTCCAGGCGGTGACGTGCGGGACAGTGATCTCGAGCATGCGCTCGCCGATCGACCCGATCATGATGGGCGGTCCGCCCGCGCGCGGCCGCGGTACCAGCTCGCAATCACGCACCGAGTAAAACTCGCCCTCGAAGTCGACCTGTCCATCCCGCAGCAGGGACCGGATGATGGTGAACGCTTCCGCGAAGCGCGAGACGCGCCGGTCAAAGGGGAAGCCAAAGGCCCGGTACTCGGTTTCGTTCCAGCCTGCGCCAAGGCCCAGGATCAGCCGGCCGCCGCTGATCTCGTCAACCGTCCCGGCCATCTTGGCCAGCATCGCCGGGTTATGAAAGCTGGTCGCGGCCACCAGCGGGCCAAGCGCGATCCGTGTCGTCGATGCCGCGATCGCGGCCAGCATCGTCCAGGCCTCCCACGGTCCGCGGCTGCCCTGGGTCTCGTCCCGGTAGAGCAGGTGATCGCCCAGCCAGACGGAATCGAACCCGATCGCCTCTCCGAGGCGGACCATTTGGAGGATCTCCGGCCAGCGGACCTCCCGCTCGACTTCGGGCAGCTGGAAGCCAACCCGTAGCGGCCGCCTGGAACTCGATTGCATCCGGCCAGCTTACGGTCAGGGGATGGTCAGGAGGCCCTTCATCCCCGCCTGCGCATGCCCAGGAATCCGGCAATAGTAGGTATAGGTGCCGGGGCTGGCAGCGATCGTGATACGCCGATGGCTGCCGACCGGGACCTTCAGGTCGACGCCGAGGTGGTCGATAGTCACCGTGTGCCAGAAGAGATCGTCATTAGTCACGTAGAGCGTCATCGGGCGCGACGTTCCGGTGAGCGTGGTCACCGAGTACGCCGTGTTGCGCATCTGCAGCGCCAGGTCGCCCGCCCCCTGCGCCTGTTCCCGGCCCCAGCCGGCTAGGGTGGCGGCCCCCAGGCCGACGACAAAGGTTGCCAGCGCCGCCACCGTCACCACCGCCGTCCCGGGTCTTGCGGCCCGATCGACAGGATCTAAAAATCGGCCGGCAACGCCGATGAGCCCGGCGGCCGAAACGCAAAACAGCGCCAGCGGCTCCGCGATGAACAGCAGCTGTTCGTGATTCCGAATGTTGCTCCAGGTCGCGGTGCCCATCCAGAAGGTGACGTCGGCGAAGAGCAGCCCGAGGAGGATCGTGGTCGCAAGCGACAGTCGGGCTCCGTGTCGGGCCCTGACCAGAATGCCCGCGGCGAGGGCGAACAGGACGGCGAACGCGAGCGCCTCCCGGTCGACATGGGCGATGCCGATGATGGCATGCAGGATGGCGGCGGCCATGGCCGCCCCAACGATCATTCGCGACCACCTGGTCACCCTGATTCTGCTCCAGGGTCCTAGGGCGGCGGGCCGGCGAGCGAGGGCGACGCGACCAGGTGATAACGGTGCTCGGGCCGGCCGGGCGCGCCGTAGCGCATGACGACCTCGACCCGACCCGACTGGACGAGGTGATCGAGGTAGCGCCGGGCCGTGACCCGGCTCAGACTTGCCAGGTCGGCGACCTCGGCCGCGGTCAGGTCCTTGTCGGCGTCCTGCAGGATGCGGGTAACCAGGTCGAGGGTCGGTCGGGAAAGGCCTTTCGGGAGGCTCTCGCCGCTGCCGTGCCTGAGCATGTGATACAGCGTGTCCACGGCATGCTGGTCCGCCTCGGAGAGTTGCTTGAGCCGCTGATGCATCGCGGCGTAGCTCTGCAGCTTCTCCTGGAGCGCGGTAAATCGAAACGGCTTGATCAGGTAATGCACCACTCCGCCGTGCATCGCCGACCGCAGCGTTTCGACGTCACGGGCCGCCGTGATCGCGATCACGTCAACTCGTAGAGCGCCTCCCTCGCGGATGCCACGCATCACGTCCAGCCCGGATATGTCCGGCAAGTAGATGTCGAGCAGGACGAGGTCGGGCTTACCCTCCGCAATCAATCGGAGCGCGTCGGCGCCGGTGCCTGTCTCGCCGATCACGACGAAGCCGGGCACTTTCTCAACATAGGCCCGATGGAGCGCGGCAACTCGGAAGTCGTCATCGACGATCAGCGTGCGGATCATGGCGTTCCAACCAGCAGCGGCCTGGCGGCGAGCGGGAGGCGGACCGTGAACCGGGCGCCGTTCTGGTTCACGACCTTGACCTCGCCGCCGCGGCGGGCGACGACCTGTTGCACGAGGGCGAGGCCGAGCCCGCGCCGCGAACCGGGGCCGGCGAGCTTGGTGGTGTAGCCCTCGGAAAAGATCTTGGAGAGGTCAGCCTCGCGGATCCCAGGGCCTGAGTCGTGGACCTGGATGATGACATCGCCGTCCTCCTTGTGGATCGAGACTTCGACCCAGCGCTGTCCGCCGTTCGATGGAATTGCGGCCGCGTCCAGCGCATTGTCGATCAGGTTGCCCACCACGGTGATCAGGTCGCGCGGATGGCCCGCATCGCCGTCGAGCCGGCTGTCGGGGGAGAGTCGGAACTGGACGCCGCGCTCGGCAGCGACCGCCGACTTCCCCAGGAGCAGGGCCCCCAGCACCGGGTCGCCGACGCGCTCTAGCAGCGACTCGCTCAGCTCCTGGGACACGCTCGACGACTCGGTCGCCATCTGGATGGCCTCGTCGTGCCGGCCGAGCTCGATCAGGCCGGCGATGGTGTGGAGCCGGTTGGAGAAGTCGTGCGCCTGGGCGCGCAGGGCCTCGGTCACGCTCCTGGCGTTGTCCAGCTCGCGCAAAAGCCCCTCCATTTCGGTTCGATCGCGGAACGTCGCCACGTATCCGATCGTACGGTCGCGAACCACGACCGGCATCCGGCTGACGACCAGGACGCGATCGGCGGCGAGAACGACTTCGTCCACGCCGGTCGCCTCGCCGATCAGGACGTCGCGGACACGGCCCGGCGGCAGGACATCGGTCAGCCGTTGTCCCACAGCCTCGCTGGAGATGCGAAGGAGCCGGCATGCCTCGTCATTGATCAGGGTGATCCGCCCCTCCACGTCGGTCGCCACGGTGCCCTCCCGAATGCCATGAAGGCTGGCCTCTCGCGTCTCCAGCAGCGTCGCGATCTCACCCGGCTCCAGGCCGAACGTCTGCCGCTTGAGGCGCTGGGCCAGCAGCAAGGAACCCACGATGCCGAGTGCGAGCGCGACCAGTACGTAGAAGCCGAGCTGCGGCAGCATGGCGGCAAGCTGTTGGGCGAGCGTCCCCTCCGTAAAGCCCACAGAGACGATGCCGATGACCCGGCCATCGCCGTCGAAGACCGGCGCCTTGCCGCGCGCGGAGACGCCAAGGGTGCCCCGCTCGACACCCATCCACGTGTGTCCGGCAAGAACCGTATGGAAGTCCTCATCGATCGGCTTCCCGATCATCGACGGGTTCGGGTGGGAGTACCGGATGCCGTTAGCGCCGGCGATCACCACGAAGCTCGCGTTGGAAGCCTTCATGATCCCCTCGGCCAGCGGCTGCAGGGTTCGCGTCGGATCGGAGTCGCGAAGGCCGTCGCCAACGGACGGCATGGCGGCGACTGACTGGGCGATCGCCAGCGACCGCTTCTGGTAACGCTGGTCGAGTTGCCGGCTCTCCAGGATGTACGAGGCGGCGGCGCCGAGGATCAGGGCGCCGAGGATGATGCCCAGCTGCAAACCGAGGATCTGCGATGCCAGGCTGAGGCGAAGTCGACCCACCGAACTCATCCTATAGCGTTCCTCGATCCTTTGGTAGGGACCAAAACGACCAAAACGGGTCGCAATGTCCGGAAGGGTTTACGGGGCCGGGCGGGCCAGTTAGCGTGGCCCCAATGAGCAGCCCGGCAATCGAGCTTCGCGATGTCACCAAGCGCTTCGCGACCCCCAAAGGCGGCATCTACACCGCCCTTAAGAACCTCACCATGGAGGTGGCGCCCGGGGAGTTCTGCGCCGTGGTCGGCCCAACCGGCTGCGGCAAATCGACCACGCTTGCCCTGATTTCCGGTCTGGAGCGGCCGAGCGCCGGTGAGGTGAGCGTCCTGGGGCAGCCCGTCAATGGGATCCCGGACGGAATCGGGTACGTTTTCCAGACCGATGCCG
>JALZAV010000219.1 GCA_030948145.1 Candidatus Dormiibacterota bacterium | reverse complement strand
GATCAGGCGGCGGTCCGGTGGACGGGTCCCGCAGTAAACGCCGGCCCAGGGGGTACCCGAAAGTTGCGATGGCAAGGCCGAGTGGGGAGAGGCGGCGAGATCTAGTCCCGCCACCCTGAAATGCGAATGCCAGGGATGTCGCGCCGAGGAGCGTGTAAGCGAGGAGCCAGGCGTGGGCGCGGCGGCGGAGGGTGCGGCGCGCGACCAATTCGGTCGCCGTGATCAGTCCCGCCCAAGCAACGCCGGCGGCGATCTGGCTGCGCCTCACTCGCCGGGCGGACGGCGTGGCGGCTTGCCCGAGGGCGGAGGCACGACCTTGCCCAGCCGGCGCATCATCGCCTCGACCCCGTTGCCCCAGAGCGGCCCGCCGCTCGCGTATCGATAGGTTGCGAGCCACCCGCCCCGGGTCTTGCCCGGGGAGGCCGCCCAGTGCCAGAACTCGCGATGAACCGGCAGATGCGCAAAGCGGTAGGCGGCGTTCTCATCCACCCACCACGACGTGATCCCGAGCGTCAGCGGAAAGGCGTACCAGAGGCGATGGGCGAGGTAGCCGCGTGCGGTGGTCATCTCCTGGCGCAGCGCGGGCCAGTGACGGACGACCCACCACATCGCGCTCGGGCCGGCGAACTGGTTGGCGCCGTCGATCATGACGAAGCCCGAGGATTCAGCCACGGAGGCGCCACCAGAGTGAGGCCAGGCCGGCAACGCGACGGGCACGCTCGCCGGCACGTTGCGGCATCGGCCTGATCAGGTCGTAGAGGTCAACGCGCATCCGGCGCCGGACCGGCTGCCCGGTCAGCAACCGCAGGATGTAGGGAACGATCAGCGCGCCCAGCAGGGTGGAGGTCATGGCGAGTTGCGGGAAGGCCCGCGCCGGGTCGCTGCGCCGGGCCAGCAACTCGGCGAAGATCTCGCGAGGCACCGCCAGTGGTGGGATCAGGGCGCGCAGCAGACGGTCGGGCGGTTCGGATCCGGTGATCCGGCCGCCAAGCGGCCGGCGCTCCGTCCGGTAGTCGAACAGCTCGAGGTACTGGGTTGCCGCGATGTCGTAGGCGGTGAGCGTGAGCAACTGTTTCTCACAGCACGCCCGATGCAGCGCCAGCTTGGCATCGACGCCCGGCTGCGTGGTCACGTCCACGGCGTCGATGACGACGTCGCCTGCCTTCAGCGATGCCGCGATCGTGAGCGGCTCGACGCCATGTTCATCGACCTCGACGGCCGCGAACGGGTTGACCGCGACGATGCGGGCGCGGGCGGCCTCCCCCTTGTTGCGACCGACGTCGCTTAGCGCCGCCTCCTGGCGGTTCAGGTTGTTCAGGTCGTACTGGCCGGGATCCAGCAGCAGAAAGCGTTCGGCGCCGGTGCGCGCCAGCGGCATGATGCAGGCGCCGCCGGTCGAGCCGCAGCCGGCGATCACGAACCGAGTCCGGCGCAAGACGGTTTGCTCAGCCTCGCTGATCAGACCGCGGTTCCTGAGCGTGAGCTCCGTGTAGTAGGCCTCGTGCTCGATCGGGATCATGACGAGATCGCCGCCAGTGCCGGCGCGCCGTAGAGCGTCGAGGTCGAGGTCTCGAACAGGCGCTGACGCTGGCGCCAGAAGTCCTCGAACTGCTCGCGGCTGGTGGCAAGGAGGCGCAGCGGCGTCGCCGCCTCGATGCTCGCGATCGATCCCTGGATCTCGTCCTGCGGGACGTAGGCGACCTCCGGGCCGATCCCGGCAAGGTGCGACAGCCCTGACGCGGAATAGGTCAGGGCCTGCGCGTAGCCTTCGATGATCCACGAGACGCGGTCGTGGGGGAGTTCCTCGCCGGGCCCGAGGACCACGGCCTCCCACGGGATGCGCTTCCGCTGGGCTGCGTTCCAGAGCGCCGCAGATGCCTCCTTCGACGAGGAGCTGGTGAGTGACTCGATCGGATAGCTGCTCTCCTCGGTCAGCGGAAGCGGAATCTTCAGGCTCGATTCCTTGACGCTGACGAACTGGCGCAGCGCCAGCAGACGGAGTGAGGCTTCCGGGTCATCGCAGGAGAGCGCGATGTTGATATCGGCCCAGCGCACGTAGGTCGCATAGTCGACATCGCTTACGGTGCCCACGAACGGGGCGGTGTCGTGGTCGCGATAGCGCGGCCGGAGCAGGTGACCCTCGGGCAGGTCGACCCGGTGGGCGGGAAAGGTGGCGACCGGGACGAAGAAGAAGCGGACATTGCGCAGCGCCACCTCGGGATCGAGGTCGCCGGTCACAAGGTGAAAGCCCTGGTACTTCGG
>JALZAV010000218.1 GCA_030948145.1 Candidatus Dormiibacterota bacterium | reverse complement strand
GAATGCTCGGCGGAGGGCGGAACGGTCGGCGGAGTGGCGAATGACCGGGAAGGCGTGGTAGGCCCGCATCAGCCAGGCCCAGCGGCCGCTAAAGAGTTCGGCCTTGGCCATGAACCAGACCGGCCGCGGCGCCCAACCGCCGATCAGCGCCGGATCGACGGCGCCGACGTGGTTGGAGACGACCAGCAAGGGCCCGCGGGCGGGCACCGTTTCGCGACCGCGCAGATGAAACTTCGGGCCGAGTAAGGCACGAGTCAGGAGCCGTGCAAGAAGCGTGAGGAGGAAATAGCTCAAGGCGATCAGCGCTTCGGCAGCCGGCGCATCACTTCATCGAAGACCTGGCGCACGGACTTGCCTTCAGTGGCGACGATTATAGCATCGGGTGCGGGGCGCAAAGGGGCGTTTTCGCGCTCACGATCGGCCCGGTCGCGGGCCTCGATTTCCTGTTCCAGGACGGCATCGGGCGTGGCGCGCCCGGAGGCGACATCCAGCTCGCGGCGACGGCGGGCGACCCGCTCCGCCGCGGGCGCCGTGAAGAAGAACTTGACGTCGGCTTCCGGAAAGATGACGGTCCCGATGTCTCGGCCGAGCACCACCGCGTTGGCGCGACCGGTGCGACGCTGTGGTTCCACCAGCAGGCGCCTCACCTCCGGCTGTTGGGCGATTTTGGCCAGGTCGGTCGCGATTGCCGGATCGACCGCCGCACGACTCACGTCCCGGCCGTCGACTTTGACCTGCGGCTGGCCGGATGCGGGATCGGTGTTGACGTCGATCCGCAGACCGGCCACGAGGGTGACGAGTCCCGGCACGTCGCCCGCAGCTATCCGAAGGCGGCGGGCCTCGACCGTCACCGCCCGGTAAAACAACCCGGTATCCACCAGCGCGAAGCCAAGGGACTCGGCAACGAGGCGGCCGATCGTGGTCTTTCCAGAACCGGCCGGGCCGTCGATCGCGATGATCACGGGAGGCCCGCGGCGGCACGCAGCCGTAGGACCTCGTCCGGATGCAACCGTCGCACCGCCCCCTCAGCCAGGTCGCCGAGGCGGAGCCCGTCCATGCGGACCCGCTGCAGGTCGAGGACTCGATGTCCGAGGGCCCGCCAGAGGCGGCGGATCTCCCGGTTCTTGCCTTCGTGCAGGATCATGGCCACCAGCGACCGGCTCTCACCGAGTTCGAGGATGCGGACGTCGACCGGCGCATAGTCTTCCCCGTTGATCACCATCCCTTCGCGCAGCCGGCGGAGCGCTCCCGCCTCCGGATGGCCCGAGATGACGACCCGGTATTCCTTCTCGACATCGTAGCGCGGGTGCATCAGCCGCGCGGCCAGGTCGCCGTCATCCGTGAGCAGGACCAGGCCGCGGCTATCGAGGTCCAATCGCCCGACGGGATAGACCCGCGCGCCCCCGGGCGGCAGGCCGTCCACCACGCTCGGCCGGCCACGCGGGTCGCCTACGCTGGTCACGACTCCGACTGGCTTGTTCAGGATCAGGTACGTCGCCTCGGTGACGAGGCGAACCAGGGTACCGGCAACCGTGACCTCGTCCACGTCGGGCTGAACCTCCTGGCCAGGCGTGGCGGGACGGCCGTTGACACTCACCTGGCCGTTCGCGATCAACTGATCCGCCTTCCGCCGCGCCGCGACGCCGGAGCGCGCTAGGAACTGGTTGAGCCGGATTGTGGTAACGGAGGGAGCTCGTCGAGGCTGCTAACACCAAGGATCTGGAGGAACTTCATCGTGGTCCCGAAGAGCCGCGGGGTCCCCGGCGTCTCGAGCCGGCCGGTCTCCTCGATCAAGCCTTTCTCCTCGAGGCTTTCCAGGACGGCTTCGCAGTTCACGCCACGGATCTCTTCGATCCGGGCGCGCGTGAGCGGCTGCCGGTAAGCAACGATTGCCAGCGTCTCATAGGCGGCAGGTGACAATCGCGAGGGGTATTCCGGACGGAGCACGCGCCGGACGACATCAGCCTGGGCCGGGTCGGTGACCAATTGCAACTGGTCCTGGTGCCGCTGTAAGAAGAGCCCACGCCCCTGGAGTCCTTCCTTGAGGACCGTCACGGCCTCTTCCACGAGCGGTAGGGGTGCCTGCAGAATCTCCTGGAGCTCGAGCAGCGTTACGGCGCGGTTGAGCGTGAAGAGGACCGCTTCCAGCGAGCCGGCAAGCGCGACCGCGTCACGAACCTCGGTCGCCGCGTCAGTCGTGATGCTCATTCGTCAGGGTGCCTCCCATGTGACCGAACCTGGATCTCCGTGAACGGGGACGATTG
>JALZAV010000030.1 GCA_030948145.1 Candidatus Dormiibacterota bacterium | reverse complement strand
TCGCCAGCTTCCCCAGCCTCAACGCGATCAGGCAGGTGCGCAGCGCCTGCTCCAGCGGCTGGCCCATCCCCAGGTCGGTCGCCAGCGAGAGCGCCGCCATCAGCTCGGCCAACCGGAGGCCGCCAGCCCCACTCGCCTGCCGTTCCATGTCCGGAGGTTAGCTGGAAAGCTGCCGGTCCGACGAAGGCCTTCGTCAGGCTTGCGCGGCCTGGCAACGATGCGGCAGCGATGCTGAGCTCATACCTCTTGGCTCACCAGGGTTTGCGCTTCAGCGGCCGCCATCAAGGCGGGAGCGCTGGCCGGTTGTTAAGAGGCAAAGAAGAGTTCGTCTTGTGTCTCGGTCATCGCGCCTCATCCAGATGAATGCGCGACTGGACGAAACCTTGATCAATTCTTAACGCGGCCGGAAACACGTCATCAGCTGCGGCGTTCAGGGAGAATGGACCGGTGGCTCGAATCCCGGTGCGGTACCAAATCAGTCAAATTCGAATTACGGCCTAGAGGGACACAGCGCGAGTAGCGCACCTTCCCGTAGGAGGATGGTCGATCGGGCCCATGTCGAAAAGGCCCCCTGCCATTCGATGCATGAGTGAGGCCTGGAAAGAGACCAATCCGCGAGGAGGCGGATCAGGTGTCTCAAGCAGCCTCCGGATCAGATCCAATAGGAGGAGACAGAAATGCGTGTACTGATAATGGCAAAGGAAGGCGAGCAGAGCGAGGCGGCAAACCCCCCAACGCCGGAGGCTATGTTGGAGTACCAGAAGTTCAACGAGGAGCTGGTCAAGGCGGGGGTGGTACTCGGGGCTGGTCGCCTCTACCCGAGCTCGCAGGGCAAGCGCGTTCGGTTCGACGGCAAGAAGCGCACCGTCATCGACGGGCCCTTCGCGGCGACTAAGGAGCTCGTGGCCGGGTATTGGCTGTGGCAGGTGCGCTCGATCGACGAGGCCCTCGAGTGGCTCAAGCGGGCACCCTACGACGGCGGGATGTTCGAGATCCGTCAGATCCTCGAGTTCGAGGGCGTGTGAAGGAGCTCTCGCCATAGGTCCGCGAAAGGGAGACGCGCCCGAGGGCCCAGGTCGCCGCGAGACAGCCGACAACGAAGCGCCTCGCGCGATCGAAGCGATCTGGATGATCGAGTCGGCCCGGCTCATCGCCGGGCTGGCTCGCATCGTCGGCGACATCGGGACGGCCGAGGAGCTCGCACAGGACGCCCTCGTTGCCGCGCTCGAGCAGTGGCCCACCTCAGGCGTGCCGGAGAAGCCGGGCGCCTGGCTGATGGGGACCGCGAAGCATCGCGCGATCGACCTGATCCGCCGCCGCCAGATGCTCGAGCACAAGCACGAAGAGATCGGACGCGACATCGAGCGGGCTCAGGAGGGCATTGACCTGGACGCGGCGTTCGACGAGGACGTCGGGGACGACCTCCTCGGCCTCATCTTCATGGCGTGCCATCCAGTCCTCTCGAAGGATGCACGTGTCGCCCTCACCCTTCGCGTCCTCGGCGGTTTGACGACCGAGGAGATCGCGCGGGGGTTCCTCGTCCCCGTCTCGAGCATCGCGCAGCGCATCGTGCGGGCGAAGCGGACCCTTACCGAAGCGCATGTTAGGTTCGAGGTCCCGGGCGGGCCCGAGCGCGCGGCGCGCCTCGCTTCGGTCCTCGAGGTGACCTACCTGATCTTCAACGAGGGCTATTCCGCGACTGCGGGCGAGGACTGGGTGCGACCGGCGCTGTGCGAGGACGCACTCCGTTTGGGCCGAATCCTGGCCGAGCTCGCCCCGACCGAGTCGGAAGTCCACGGGCTCGTCGCGCTGATGGAGATCCAGGCGTCACGTCTGCGTGCTCGCGTCGGAGCGTCCGGGGAGCCCGTCCTCCTGCTCGATCAGGACCGCGCGCGCTGGGATCGCCTGCTCATCCGCCGCGGCCTGGCGGCGCTCGAGCGCGCCGAAAGGCTCGGGGGCGCAATGGGTCCCTACGCGCTGCAGGCGGCGATCGCCGCATGCCACGCACGAGCGGCGACCGCGGCGGAGACCGATTGGCCGCGCATCGTGGCGCTCTACGACGCGGTCGCGCAGCTCGCGGCATCGCCGGTGGTCGAGCTGAACCGAGCGGTCGCCGTGGGGATGGCGTTCGGTCCCGCAGCGGGCCTGGATCTCGTGGATGCACTCCTCCCCGAGCCATCGCTCAAGGCGTACCACCTTCTGCCGGCCGTCCGCGGCGATCTGTTGCGAAAACTCGGCCGGCCCGAAGAGGCGCGCGCTGAGTTCGAGCGCGCCGCGTCGCTGACTGAGAACATCGTGGAGCGCAAGCTCCTGCAGAGACGAGCCGCAGAGTGCACCGCGGAGGGAATGGCTGGCTAGGCGACCTCGCGCTTACTGCGCGTCAGACGCCCGTCGCTGCGCTGTGCCGCGTCCCGCACCTCCTCGAAGGCGCGCCTCACGCCGAGGCGCGGTACTCCGCCAGCAGATGCTTCACCCCCTCTCGGAAGGACGATCCGTCGACGGGTAGATCCAGATGAAGGTCGAGACGAGGGAAACAGCGGGCCATGGCCAGTTTCGCCACTCGGGCCACCGTTTAACGTCTCGCGTAATGGACTTAAACGGTAGGAGCCATTAGACTCAGGCAGGGTTGAGGGGTTGAGAGGTCAGGCAGGTCACATCGGGGTGGGTCGTCCGTGAAGAGGTCTCGGGGCGCCATCCTTGCTATCGTCGTCGTTGCGCTGGTGGCCGCCGTACCGGTGTCCGCTATCGCCAGCGACCGCATTCTCCGTGGCGATGTCCAGCAGGCGGAAAGCCAGTTCGAGCGGTCGCTGACGCATGCCATCGCAGGAGGGCTTAACCGGAGGCAAGCCGACCGGCTGACGCAGCGCTACCGCGAGGTGGTCGCCAGCCGTCCGGCAGCCTGGTGGCTAGCGCCCGTGGTGGAGCGAGAGCAGCTCGACCATTTGAGCCAGCTGCGGGCCGACCTGGAAACCATGAAGGCACGGCAGCTGGCCGACGGCCGCACGGCTTTGCGGCGCCAGCTCGATCGCTGGAACAAAACACTCGCAGCGGCGAAGGCGGCCGACATCTCGTCCGTTGGCTTTGAGGAAAACCCGGCGCGGTTCACGAGCTACGCGGCCCTGGCGGCCACGCCGAATGAACTGGCGGCGCTCGCCGCCGCCCTGGGCGATCAGTCCACGATCCTGGACGGGCGTATGGCGGCGTTCCGGACGGCGCGCTCCCAGGCGGATGCGGCGGTCCAGAATGCGCGCAGTCTGTTGGCGACCGCGGGCCAATACCCGCAGCTGCACCTCCTGAGTTTCCAGACGCGGCTCGCCTCCGCCGCCGATGGTCTCCCCGCCGTCCATGAGGCGGCGGCCTTCGTACCCCTGGTCGGCGTCATCCAGGATGTTGCCGCCGGAGTGCAGTCGTTGCTGGATGCTCGGACCGCCGCCTATAACCAGCTTGCCGCCGCACAATCGAGCCTGGCGGCCGCACAATCCATCGGCGCGAGCCTCGGAAATGCGGCGGCGGCGATCAACGCAATCTCGGCGCAGCTCGGCACCGCGGGCGATCAGGCGACGCTCCAGAGCCTGACGTGGCAACTCGTTCAGCAGAAACAGGGGCTGGCGGCAGCAATCTCAGCGAAGCAGCAGGAGCCGATCGCCTATAACGCCGGGCCGGGCAAGGTCATCGTGATTTCACTCTCGCGCCAGGTTCTCACCGCCTTTCAGGACGGCAACGTCGTGCTTACCACCTACGTTGCGACGGGACGACCGGCTCTTCCAACGCCACCGGGCACCTACCAGATCCTTCACAAACAGACGCCCTACACGATGATTTCGCCCTGGCCGACCAGCAGTCCCTACTGGTACCCGACCAGCCGGGTGAGCATGGTCATGGAATTCCTGGGTGGGGGTTATTTCATCCACGATGCGCCCTGGCGGACCTGGTATGGTCCCGGCTCCAACCTTTACAACGGGACACACGGTTGCGTCAACGTCCCATTCAGCTCGATGCAATTCCTCTACGGGTGGGCGCCAATGGGCACAACAGTCGTCGTCCAGTACTGAAGCCGCGGTCATCGTCATCGGCGCCGGTCTAGCAGGACTGGTCGCCACCGCAGAGCTCGCCGCCGCCGGTCGCCACGTGACGCTCCTGGAGCAGGAACCGGCGCCATGGCTGGGCGGGCAGGCCGGCCGGTCGCCGCCACTCTGACGTAGTTCCCGACGCGCTAAGGTGAATCGATGAGCCGGAATCTGGTCGACCTATGAGTGTCGAAAGCGCGGGCTTATTGCTGTACCGGCGACGGGATACGACACTCGAGGTGCTGCTGGTGCATCCTGGCGGTCCCTTCTGGCAGAAGCGTGACGATGGGGCCTGGACGATCCCGAAGGGAGAGATTGGAGCCGATGAGGAGGGCATCGAGGTCGCGCGCCGCGAATTTCGCGAAGAGCTGGGCATGCCTGTTCCCGAAGGAGCCTTCGTAGCCCTGGGCACCGTGCGCCAAGCCGGAGGCAAGCTCGTCCATGCCTGGGCAGTGCCCGGCGACCTGGATGTCACTCGGATGGTCAGCAATACCTTCCCGCTGGAGTGGCCGCCGCGCTCGGGCAAGATGCGGCAATTTCCGGAGGTCGATCGAGCCCTCTGGCTGGATCCGGCCGCGGCGCGTCGCAAAATCCTGCCGGCCCAGCGCGCCTTCATCGACCGCCTCGAGGCGCTGCCATGACGTTCGCCGAGCTCAGCGGCTACCTCGACCGGCTGGAGTCGACCAGCAGCCGGAACGAGCTCGTCAAGATCCTCTCCGAGGTCTACGTAAAGAGTGCACCCGACGAGATTCAGCCCCTCACCTACCTGATCCAGGGCCGGCTGGCGCCATTCTTCGAGCCGGTCGAGATTGGTCTCGGCGACAAGCTCGTGATCGCTGCGATCGCCCAGGCGTTTGCCGTCCCGACCGACGACGTCGCGAAACGCTTCGGCCAACTCGGCGACCTGGGGCTGGTCGCGGCCGGGTTTGCCGGTGACGGGTCGAAGGCGTCCCTCCCAATCGTTGAGGTGCATGCGACGCTGACGGAAATCGCCGCTGCGGCCGGCACCGGATCGGTCGAAAAGAAACGTTCGTTGTTCGCCGCCCTCCTGAAACAGGCCGATCCGAGCTCCGCCAAACACCTGGTGCGGATTGCGCTCGGGCGGCTGCGGCTCGGCATCGGCGATCCGACCCTGCTCGACGCGCTCTCGTTCGCGAAGAAGGGCGACCGGTCGATGCGTCCGGTGCTCGAGGGCGCCTATAACCGGACGTCCGACCTGGGCTTGATCGCCAGGACCTTCTGGTCCGGTGGGCAAGCCCAGGTGGAGGCGCTCAAGGTGACGGTCGGAAGGCCGATCCGCAGCCAGCTGGCGGAGCGCCTGCCCAATCCCCAGGCGGTGATCAAGCGACTCGGGCTGGTCGCGGTCCAGCCGAAGTACGACGGGATCCGCGTGCAGATCCACAAGGACGGGTCGACCGTGCGCGTCTTTTCACGCAACCTCGAGGACTTCACGCTGATGTTTTCCGAGCTCACCGCAGCCGCGCGCGGATTGAACGATCAGACGCTCATCCTCGACGGCGAAGCGATCGCCTACAGCAAGGAGTCGGATGAGTATCTGCCCTTCCATCTGACAACGACCCGACGACGGCAGCACGGCATCGAGCAGGCCGCGCAGGAGCTGCCGCTGATCGCCTTCGTCTTCGACATCGTCTTCCGGAACGGCCGCGACCTCACCGACCTGCCCTACGAGGAGCGGCTGGCGCAGGTCAACGAGGTCATCGCAGGATCCACGGTCCTGCTCCCCGCTCCCATCATCAAGACCGACTCGGTCGAGGTCCTCACCAGGACGCTGCTGGACAACATCAGCCAGGGACTGGAGGGCGTCGTGGTCAAGCGGCCGGATTCCAAATACCAGGCGGGCGCGCGCAACTTCAACTGGGTCAAGTTGAAGCGCCACACGAGCGGCGAGCTCAATGACACCGTCGACCTGGTGCTGCTCGGCTATTACTTCGGCAAAGGCAAGCGCGCGGCGTTCGGCGCCGGCGCGTTGCTGGCGGGCGTTTACGACGCGGAGAACGACCGGTTCGCCACGATCACGAAGCTCGGCACCGGGTTATCGGATGCCGAGTGGCGGGAAATCCACCAGCGCGCGGATAGGCTCCAGGTCGATCAGCGGCCGGCACGCGTGGATTCAATCCTGGAGCCCGACGTCTGGCTCAAGCCCGAGGTGGTCGTCGAGGTGCTCGCCGACGAGATCACGCCCAGCCCGAGACACACGGCTGGCAAGCTTGGCGACGAGCCCGGGTTCGCGCTTCGCTTTCCGCGGGTGGTCTCCTTCCGGGGAGCGGACAAAAGAGCCGAAGATGCGACCACCGTGAACGAGATCGCCGAGCTATTTCGTCAGCAGCGCGAGCGAAAGATGCCTGCATGACGCAGCTCGATGCGAAGGCACGGGCACGCCTACCGGTCAGCGCCTTTGCCTACATTGATGCACGCGGCCGCCGGCTCCTCCCGATCAATGACGAGGCTCATGTTCGCAACGCGCTCTCCCGATTCAATCAAACGACGTTTGAAAACCAGGCCGCTCGCGATCGGGCACGGACGAAGTTACTGAGGGCTGCGAAGAAGTACGGAATCGTGCCGATCGGATTCATGACCGGGCAGTTGCGATCGCAGAGCTTGCAGGCGGCGGCGGGAAAGGCGGTGATCGAGCTCGGCGGACTCGGGACTTCCGAACAGATGGAAAGCCGATTACGCATCGTCCTCGGCGATCCGACCTTAGTGGTCCTGCAGTGGTCCGACGCAGCCGGGTCCTATTTGGACAGCAACGGCCAGGTGGTGGTCGTGCCGACCGACAGTGATGACCGGACGCTCACGGTGCTCGAGCAACAGGGCCGGCCCACGACGGCGTTGCTCCACGACCGCGCAGTTCTCAGAGATCCCGACCTGGCCCGCACCGTCATCGCTGCTGCGAAGCTCGCGGTTGAAAACCAATGGATGCACGCCGAGGTCAAGGCCGCCACCCGCGAGGTACGTACGATGCCGACCGGCTTCGTGACCTTCCTCTTCACCGACATCGAGGACTCGACCGCGCTTGTTCGACGGCTGGGCGGGCGCTATGAAGGACTGCTGGCTGATACCCGCCGATTGGTGCGCGTGGCGATTCAGGGCTCGGGTGGCCGTGTGGTCGAAGCTCGAGCGGATGAGATGTTCGCCGTCTTCGAGCGCGCCCCCGCCGCCCTTGAGGCAGCGCTCGCGATCCAGCGGAAGGTCGCCAGCTGGGCCTGGCCGACAGGCGTGCGGGTCCGAATACGGATCGGCCTGCACGCCGGCCGCCCTACCCTGACGGATACCGGCTACCTCGGCCTTGCCGTGCACACAGCGGCGCGGATCGCGTTCGCCAGCCACGGCGGCCAGATCCTCCTGTCCGGCGCCGTCCGCCAGGCGGTGGCTGGTCTCGAGCCCACGGGGGTTGGCTTCGGCGATCTCGGACTGCACCGGCTGCACGGATTGCCGTCAGCCCAGCGGCTGTTCCAGGTCGAGAGCGCCGACCTGCCCTCCGAGTTCCCACCGCCCCGAACGCTCGCGGGTGCGCCACGGCGGAGATGACCTCGGTCCTGGCGAGCACCGGCTCGCTTGCCGCCATGACGGGCGCGATCTCAGTGCGTGACGACGATCCTCACGGCGTCGACGATGAACTGGACAGCGATCGCTGAGAGGAGCAGGCCGAGCACCCGGGTCAACAGCTGAATAATCGAGGGCCGCAAGAAGCCGGCGATCCGATCAGCTAGCAGGAGTCCGACGGCGATGACGACCACGACGCCGGCGATCGCCAGGACGATCGCCACCCGTCCCGCCGTGTCCTGGTAGCGGCGGGTCAGCACCATGACGGCGGCGATTGCGCCCGGGCCCGCGAGCAACGGCGTGGCCAGCGGCACCAGCGCGACGTTGGCGCTGTCGGTCTCGACCATCTGCTCGCCACGAAGCATCTGGAGCGCCACCAGCAAAAGGAGCAGGCCGCCCGCGATTTCGAGGCTCTGCACCGAGACGCGGAGGTAGTCCAGCACCAGGCTGCCGAAGAGCGCAAAAAGCAGGATCAGGGCGCCGGCCGCGGCCGCGGCCTGGAGGGCCGCCCGGCGCCGGTCGAGCGAAGTTCGGCCGGCGGTCAGGGTGATGAAGATCGGGGCGCTGCCGAGCGGATCCATGATCACGGCCAGCGTCACGAAGGCCTCCGCAAACGCTCTCCAGTTCACGCCATCAGGGTAGCGAGACCGGCCCTATCATGAGGCGCGGTGCTCAATGAGTTCGCCGGTATCTCCACCCCTCTGTTTGCCGATGCGTGCGTCCGCATCGGCCTGCCGCTGCGCATCGCGCCGCCGGGCATTCGCGCAGCCACCCCCGGCCAGCGCATCGCAGGATGCGTCCTGCCGGTGCGCCACTACGGCAGCGTCGACGTTTTCCTCGAGGCGTACGGCGGGGCTCAGCCTGGTGACGTGCTCGTCGTCGACAACGGCGGGCGGTTCGATGAGGCCTGCGTCGGCGACCTCACGGTCCTGGAAGCGAAGGCGGCGGGAGTCGCCGGCCTCGCGATCTGGGGCCTGCACCGCGACACGCCGGAACTGGCGGAGATCGGCCTGCCGGTATTCAGTTATGGCAGCTACCCGGCCGGCCCGGTGCGGCTTGACAAGCAGGAACCGGAGACGCTGACGATGGCACGCTTCGGGCTCCACACTGTCACGCACGACGACCTCGTGTTCGGTGACGACGACGGCGTCCTGTTCGTGACGGCCGCGCGCGCCCAGGAAGTCCTGGCGACCGCGCGCCAGATCGGGGGGAAGGAACGCGACCAGGCCCGGAGGATCCGCACCGGCGAGACGTTGCGCAAGCAGACCAGCTTCGACGACTACCTCGCACGCCGGGCCGCGGATCCCTCCTATACCTTCCGCCGGCATCTGCGGAAGGTGGGCGGAGCGATCGAGGAGTAGACGATGCCGAGCGACAGCCTCGAACAAACGTTGAGTGAATTCCGGAAGGCCCGCGACGCCTGCGACCGATCCGTGGTCGACCTGTCGTTGAACCGGCGGCGGGTCCGGTCATGGCTCGAAGAGCTGGTCGTGGAAGCTAAACCGGATGAGACGGTGGACCTTTACGGGGAGCGTGAGGTCATTGCGAACTTCGAGCAGGAGATCGCCACGCTGCTGGGCAAGCCGGCCGCGGTCTTCATGCCCAGCGGCACCATGGCGCAGCAGATCGCCCTCCGCGTCTGGGCCGACCGGGAGGGCGTGCGGCGAGTCGCCTTCCACCCAACCTGCCACCTCGAACTGCACGAAGAGAAGGGCTACCAGGCCCTGCACCACCTGGAAGGGGTGCTGGTTGGAACGGCGACCCAACTCATCACCCTGGACGACCTGAAAGGGATCCGCGGTAGGATCGCGGTCCTACTGCTCGAGCTGCCGCAGCGGGAGATCGGCGGCCAGCTGCCCGACTGGGAGGCGTTAAAAGCCCAGATCGCCTGGGCGCGCGAGCGCGGGATCCGCCTCCACCTCGACGGCGCGCGCCTCTGGGAGGCGGCGCCGGCGATGCAGCGCTCGCTGCCGGAGATCGCCGGCCTCTTCGACAGTGTGTACGTGTCGATGTACAAGGGCCTCGGGGCTATCGCCGGCGCCGTGCTCTGCGGTCCCGACGACTTCATCGCGGAGGCCCGTCTCTGGCAGCAGCGCCACGGAGGACGGATAATCCGCATCTTCCCGCTCGTGATCGCGGCCCGCGCCGCCCTGCACCGGCAGCTCGATCGATTCCCGCTCTATCACGAGCGTGCTCTACGCCTCGCCAAAGCGCTTACCGCGGTTTCGGGTGTGCGGATCATCCCTGACCCGCCACACGCCCACATGATGCACGTCTACCTGCCCGGGACCGTCGAGACCCTGCTCCGACGCGCGACGGCAATAGCGGAAAAGGAGCGCGTAGCCCTCTTCCGCTACCTCGACGCCGCGGAGGTGCCCGGCCACTCGAGGGCGGAGCTCGAGGTCGGCGAGGAGACCCTGAAGGTCAGTGACGCCGAGGTCATTGCGTTGTTCGGTCGATTGGTCCAGCAAGCCTAGGTCCTTGCCGGGAAAAGAGAAAATGGACGCAACATGTGCGGCCGGATCGGCTCATCGATGCCTCGGGCAGAGTTGCTCGAGACATACCACTGGCTGCGGGACGCGCCCGAGGACCCGCCCCGCTACAACATCGCGCCGACTGATCCTGTGCTCGCCGTGGGCCCCGACCAGGTCGACGTGGTGCGCTGGGGTATCGAGGGAAAGGGCAGCGGTCTCTTCAACCTTCGCGCCGAAACGGCGCTCAGCAAGCCCTATTACCAGCCGTTGCTCCTCGCCAGGCGGGTGGTCGTCCCGGCGAGCCATTTCTACGAGTGGCGGCAGATCGGCGGCCAGCGGCTTCCCGTGGCCGTGTCTCGCGTGGACGGTAAATTCCTGCACCTGGCAGCCGTCCTTGGGCGCTGGGAGTCCGGCACGGCCGTAACGATCCTTACGACCGTCCCCAACGCCGACATCGCCCCCCTGCACGACCGGATGCCGGTCGTACTGACCGACGATGATGCGGCGACATGGATCCTGGAGGACCTGTCGCTCCAGCAGATCGGCCAGTTCCTCAAACCCTGCGCGGACGGCTGGTTGCGGCTGGTCCCGGCGTCGCCGCTGGTCAACAATGTCCGCAACGACGGCCCCGAACTGCTCGATCCGGCGGCGCTGCCGGCCGAGTTCCAGCTGGAGCTCCTGCCTCCGGGCTAAACACGGGCTGCCGGCCGACGCAGGAACCCGCTGGGTCATCCGCATACTTAAATGATGTACCGGAGTCGTGCCCTGCCTGCCTGGTCAACGGTCGCGATCGTGACCCTCCTCCTGTTCGTTGAGATTCTCCGAGAGGTCATGACGCAGAGCGGACTGACACGAGTTGACCCCTCGATCGCCGACTACGTCGCCCAACATCGCATCGACTGGCTGGCGGCCCTGCTCAGCATCGTCACCTGGGCCGGTTCATCCTTCGTCCTCGTGCCCCTGACAATCGTGATCGGAGTTCTTTCGTGGATGCGGTGGAAGCGCATCCGGCCGCTGGTCCTCGTGGGAGCAGCCTATGGTGGCGCGACGTTGTCCTACGCGATTCTCAAGCCGGCCGTTGGCCGCCTACGTCCATCGGCGGCGTTGCAGTATGGTCCCCCGGACACGGGCTGGGCGTTCCCGTCGGGGCACACGACGCAATCCGCCGCCTTCTACGGCATGCTCGCGGCGCTGCTCCTCGCATCGGCGGTCCCTCACCGGCGCTTATTGGCGGCCGGGGCGGCGGCGATGGTCGCGCTTATCGGCTTCTGCCGCCTTTACCTCGGGATCCACTGGCTGACGGATGTGCTCGGGGGACTGGCGCTTGGCCTTTGCTGGGTTGCGATCGTTCAGCTGATTGCCGCCGCGACTGGCCGCTGGCAAACCCGCTAGCAACCTCGGTCAAGGTCGATTTTGCGCACTCTCGTTCGTCGTATAGAAGCAGGCAAACAACGATTCCGGAAGGAGGCCATCCTTGCTTCAGATCCAAAAGCTTCCAAGGGAGGTGCGCCCGATCGTTACGGCCACCCGCCGGATGGTGAGGGCCGAGGCTCCGGATGCGGTCGAGGTTCCCTATCGGAGCGGGCCGCCCAGTTCGACGTCCTACATGTGGAAGCTCGTTCGGTACACGGTCCACGGCCGTTACGTACTCGGGATAGGGACCTTCCCGAAATACTCGATCCTTATCTTCTACCGTGGCCGCGAACTCGACGACGGCGCCGGTCTGCTCGAGGGCAGCGGCAAAGATACGCGGTTCCTCCGGCTGCGCTCCGCGGCCGATGCCGAACGGCCGGCCGTCAAACGGCTGGTGCGGGAGGCCATCAAGTTGGGGGGAGCGTTATGAATCAGTCCTGGGCTGGCGACGGCGGAGGAGGGCGAAGCTCGTCGCCGTCGCCAGCCCGAAGACGAGATGTGCGCTGAGATCTTTCCAGAGCGTTCGGGCATCGTATTCCCAGATCGGCTTGTAGAACTTGCCCAGTGGCAGGACGACGTAGTCTCCGGCCCAGACTCCCGCGCCGAAGGGCAATCCCCAGAGGGGAGACCGAGATCGCCCTGACTCGGCCACGAGACCATACGCGGCGCCCCAGGACACACCGTAGCCCCAGTGCATGACGTTGGTCATCAGTTGGGCGTACGAAGCTGACAGTTCGCGTTGGAGAAAGGCCTCCGCCAGCCGTTTTCCGACTTTCGCGGGGACGGGCGCCTTGTCCCAGTCGTTCAATCCGCTGGCAATCTCCCAGGAGATTGGATCGACCTGACCGCCCTCGCGGCGATAGCGCCAGTACAAGAGGGCGTCCATCGCGGCGGTGCCGACGGCTGCCGCGACGGCTCCGCCGACAACTGCGCCGGCAAGTGACAGGCGGCGGTCGGTCATCGGCCCGCCGCTCGGAACTCCAGAATCACGATGCCGGAGGCAAACGACTTGCAGTCCGTCAGCGCCAGCGGTTTCCTGTCAACCCCGTCTGCAAACAGGCGCTTGCCCTTGCCGAGAACGACCGGATGCACCATGAACCGATAGAGGTCGATCAAGTCCGCCGCCATCAGCGCGTTGAACAGTTGCGCACTGCCCGAGAGAAGCAGGTCGTGACCCGGCTCTTTTTTGAGCTGGCGCACCTGTGCAATAACGTCCCCCTTGACCAACTTCGAGCCGGTCCACTCGACCTTGTCGAGCCGGGACGACACCACGTACTTGGTCATCGTGTTCATCTTCTCGCCGAACCCCCCCGTCTCGGCGGACATCGCGGGCCACGCCGCGGCGAACCCTTCGTAGGTGTTGCGTCCGAGTAAAAGGGCATCGCTGGCTTGCAACTCGGCCGATTTAAACGCCGCGGCCTCGTCGTTGAAGAACGGTCCGGACCAGCGGCCCGGCTCCTCGAAGACCCCATCGAGCGAGAGGTATTCGGTTGCGACCAGTCTCATAGCCTCCTCCTCATGGCCCGAGCTAAGCGAACCACCTATCGAGCGGCACCCTGGCGGCCAGGACCGAGAAGTCTCCGGTGTCACGGATCGCGGTCGCGGCATCGGCCATGGCCTTGACGGCAACCCAGGTGAGGCCGCCGCCGACGCTGACCCGGCGGGCGCCGGCGTCGATCACCTGGGCCAGGGAGAGCCCCGGCAGCGCGAGCACGTTCACCGGTTTCGCGACGGCGCGGCAAACGGCCGTGATCTCCTCAACAGTCCGCAGTCCCGGAGCATAGAGCACGTCGGCGCCGGCCGCTTCGTACGCCTGGAGGCGGGCAATCGTATCCTTCAGATCGGGGTTCTGGTGGATGTAGTTCTCGGCGCGAGCGGTCAGGGTAAATCCGAAGGCGAGCTGGCGGCCCACGGCTGACGCCGCCGCGATCCGCTCGGCCGCCTCCTTGAGCTCGTAAATCCGGCCGCCTGGATCGTAGTCCTCGATCGAGCCGCCGACCGCGCCGACTTCGGCCACCCGCAGGATGGCGAGCGCGGCACGTTCGGGATCGGCGCTATAACCGTTTTCCAGGTCGACCGAGACGGGGAGGTCCGTCGCCTGATCGATCGCCTCCACGTGGTGGACGACGTCGTCCAGGGTCGCCTCGCCGTCGCGCCGGCCGAGCGTGAAGGCAAACCCCGAACTGGTCGTCGCGAGCGCCTTGAAACCCAGCGCTGCCAGCACGCGGGCCGACCCGGCGTCCCAGGGATTTGGGATCACGAACGCCTCGCCGGCGTGCAACGCCCGGAAGTCGGCGGCCTTCTCCTCCTGACTCCTCATCGGACTAAGCCTACCGGTCGACATCGCTCGCCTCCCTGCGCATCCTTGGCCTCAAGTCGACCTGAAGCCTGCTCCCCTGTTGAGCGTGTCCACGATGCCGCCACCGATGATGACCGCGACGAGCGCGCCGAGCTGCGCCAGGGGGGTCACCGCAAGGCCGATCAGAACCGTGGGAACTGCGACGATCGCGATTCCCCACCGAACGCCGGACGACCCACTGCGAAGGACCCGGCGAAACAACGCGAGTCCGACCGCAAAGGTCGCGACGCCAAGTGCGAGAAACACGGCCGTCGGCAAGGTCGCCCGCTGGTCGTAGCCAACGACAGCCAGCTTCATGCCGGCTGCGACGACCACGATGCCGCCGAGCAAGGGCAGGAAGACATAGCCGAAGGCCGCGACGGCCAGCCAGGGCCTGCGCTCGACCGGCGCCCGCTCCATCGCCGGAAGCGCGAGCGTTTCGTCGCCGTTGAAGTAGAGCCACCAGAGACCGGCGGCCAGCGCCAGGCCGAGCATCGCGGCCAGGACACGGCCCGCCGGGAGCGCGGCAATGCCAAGCCCGATCCCGAGCGCGACGACCGATTCCCCGATCGTGATGAGGACGATCAGGCCGTGTCGCTCGACAAAGTGCGCGGATCGGATGCGAAAGCCTCCAATCGGGGTCAGGTACGGCGTCGCCCAGTGGAGGACAAAACTCGCGCCGAAGAGTGCCCATCGGAGCGGGCCGGTGCTGAGACCAGCCCAGAGGAGCAGACCGGCCGTAACCAGGTTGAAGGGACCGAGCCCGGTCATCGCCTTGAGGACGCTCTGCTGCGAGGCGCGGAGGAAGACGCCGGTGTGGACGAGGGTGACGACCAGGTAGCCGAGACCAAAGGCGAAGCCACCGGCTCCGAAGGCGGTCGGAATCGCCAGCGCGATCAGCAGGAATCCACCCATCCCCACGAGCAGGAGCAAAACGTCACCAGTCTCTTTTGGCGGCACGGCGTTCGTCAGCCAGGCATAGCCGCCGTACATCCACCAGACGTTCCCGAAGATGAGGACCATCTGGATGGCGCCCATGAGCGTCGGGTCGCGGGCAAGCAGCGTGGTCAACTGGGTGATGGTAAAGACGAACACGAGGTCGAAGAAGAGCTCGAGCGGCGTCACCTGCTCGCCGCGGGCCGGATCAGCGGCCAAGGCGCAGCGACACCGGCCTACGTCCGGAGTAGCTGAGTCCAGCGCTCCTCGACGTGGGAGACCTTCCAGTAGATCAGTGCGGCGGCCCAGACCAGGACGAAAATAGTGACGACGCCGAAGCCCACCTTGTTCAGATCGAAGTTTCCGACCAGGTCCCAGATCCCGCCGCTCCATCCAAGCTGTCCTGAAATGACCTGGAGGAGCTCGATCGTTCCGATGAACAGGGCGACCGCGACCGAGAGCCCGGTAATCGTCAGGTTATAGAAGACCTTGCGAATCGGGTTCGAGAATGCCCAGTTATACGCCTTGGCCATGAAGGCACCGTCAGCCGTGTCCATCATCGACATGCCGGCCGCGAAAAGGATTGGCAGTGGAAGGATGGCCCAGATTGGGAGGCCCTTGGCTGCAAACCCCCCGGCAAGGGCGAGGAGGGCAACCTCCGTTGCGGTATCGAACCCCAGCCCGAACATGATGCCCATCGGGTACATCTGCCAACTGCGGGTCACGAATCTAAACAGGGGTCGCACCAGCCGATAAATCAAGCCCCCTTTGACGAGCTGGTCTTCCAGTTCGCTCGCGTCGTATGTCCCCTTCCGCATGTTGCGGAAGACGCGGATGATGTCGATCAACACAATCAGGTTGATGATCCCGATGACGTAGAGAAAGGTCCCCGAAACGCTTGTACCAACGAGGCCGCCGAAATTCTTGAACGTGTCGATATTCTTGCTGATGAACTGCGCCGCCAGGCCGAGGGCGATCGCCATCGAGAACACGATCGTCGAGTGGCCCAGGGAGAAAAAGAATCCCACCCCCATGGGCTTCTGGCCTTGTTGCAGAAGCTTTCTGGTTGTGTTGTCGATCGCCGCGATGTGGTCGGCATCGAACGCGTGGCGAAGGCCCAGCGTATAGGCAAGGATTCCGGCGCCTGCAAGGGCAGGATATCTGGGACCGACGAGCAGCAGGAGCCCACCCCAGCCAAGCAGGTGGAGGAAACCAACGCCGCTGAAGACGCCGATCAGGCGTCGCGTGACGGTTGACTCCGCGGCGGGGGTCGCCCCCACACCGCTCGTTTTGCTCCTGGCCGCGAGTTGCACAGCACGAGTATAGGCACTATTGCGACTCAGTTGCAATAGTCATCGGTAACGATTTAGGCTCGATTCGGCCGCCGGGACTTCCTGCTGGCCCCCGTGACCGCGAGGGCATCGAGTTCCGCCCCGACTAGAAAGGCCACCGAGGCGAGGTACAGATAGGTCATCACCACGACTAGCAGCGAGAGGATGCCGAAGGCCTGCTGGTAGGTGCGATAGGCGAAGTTGCCGAGGTACCAACCGAAAAGCCAGGACGTCAGCAACCACGTGATCAGCGCGAGCGTTGAGCCGAGTGTCGCCCAGCGCATCCCCAAATGCGCCGGCGTAGTGAAACGGAGCAGCGTCGCGATCAGGGCCATCAGCACAACCGCGATCGCGACCAGGCGGAGCAGGGTGACGACTGCTGGGCCGGCACCGCCAAGGAACAGGATGCCGGCGATGAGGACGGCAGCCACGCACACGATCAGGGCAAGTAGCACGGAAAGGCCCATTCGCGTCCAGAACGGTCGCCGGTCTTTGACTTCGTAGATGCTGTCCAGTGCCCCCATCAGGGCGCGCACCCCGCTCGACACCTGCCAGAGCGTGAGCACGAGGCCCACCGTGAGCCACCACCACCGGCGCGCGGTTAGCACCTGGTCGACCGAGTGATCGAGCTCATGGTAGAAGTTCGGCGACACCACTTTCGCGATGCCGGGCCCCAGCTGATGGCGCCAGATCGCTTCGAGGTGCACGACGCCCGCGAACGCCAACCCGGTCAGGCCGAGGAAGGCCATCGCGAACAGGACGCGGAAGGCGATCGCCGTGGCGTCGGTCAGCACGCCGTGGCGGTCCATCGCAGCCATCACCTCGCCACCCAGACGGAGCAGGTCGCGGCGACCGTGGGTGACCCAGACCACACGGGCCACGTCTACCAGTTCGCGGTTCGACCCTTTCGACTGCCCCATGCTGCAACCGTACCCCGCAACCAGGCTGACCGGAAAGTGACCGAGTTCGGAACAGCGGAGTGGTCACTCCCTGCCCTTGCCCGCGCCTCCCTCGCGCCAGACCGCAAGGATCGCGTCAGCGATCTCCCTGGCCTTCGCACCCTTGGTGATCGATCCATCGGCGCCCAGCTCCAGCGCACGCCGGGCCATCGTGTGGTCGTAGCCGGAGGAGACGAGGATCCGAGACCTCGGGGCAACCCGGCGAATCTCAGGGAGCGCCTCCAGGCCACCCATCACCGGCATCGCCAGGTCGAGGAAGACCACGTCGGGCTGGCTCGACCACGCCTCCTCGATCGCCTGCTGCCCGTTGGCCGCCTCGCCCACCACGGCGAATCCCGGCCGCACCTGGAGGATCAAGCGGAGCATGTCGCGGATATCCTTGACATCGTCGACGAGCAACACGCGACAGGGCTCACCGCCGGCGCCACCGGCCGCCTGGTCTACGATCGGGCACCCTCCAACCGTGATGACCGCCGAGGCAGCTCGATCAGGAACGTGCTGCCGACCGCGGGGTCGCTCGACTCGAGCCGTAGCGAGCCCCCGTTGAGCTGCGCGAGATCCCGGGCGATCGAGAGGCCGAGGCCGGTACCGCCCACCCCATCACGCGTCGACTGGCCAAGTCGATGAAATCGCTCGAACACCTTGTCTTTGAGCGGCGCCGGAATTCCGACTCCGTGGTCGCGCACGCGGATGAAGCCCCGATCGCCATCGGCCTGGAGCGTTAGCGCGATCCGCGGCCGGTCCTCCGAATACGACAGGGCATTGTTGATCAGGTTGTCGAGGATGATGCCGACATGTCCCGGATCGACCGATGCGAGGACAGGCTCCGCCGGCAGGTGGTATTTCACCTGCGCATCGAGCAGAGCAGCGCGGCTCGCCGCGCGCGCGACCGCGTCCCGCACCAAAGCGCGGAGGTCCACCGGTTCTCGGTCCGGCACGAGGCGGCCGGCCTCGAGCCGGGCCGCGATCAGAACCTCGCTCACCATCCGCCTGAGCTCCTCGACCTTCTCGACCGCTTTGTGGAGTGGCACCCGCCATGGCCCCGGGATGGGCGCCAGTTCCTCCTCTTCCATCAGCGAGAGGTAGCCGCTGATGACGCTCAGCGGGCTCCTGAACTCGTGCGCCACCATGTTCAGCAACGCGCTGCGCGCTCGGGCCGTCGCCTCGGCTTCCGCCCGCGCCCGCTCCCGAGCAATCTCCATCTGGCGGCGGTCGGTCACGTCCCGCAGGGAAACGAGGAAGACCTCGCCGCCATCAAGCGCTGCGCGCGAGACGCGCAACTCGCGGTTGCCAATCGTGCCGTCCTTGAGCGGCACCTCGATCTCGGTCATATCCCCGGCGACCAGCGGTACACCGAACGGGCTGCCGTCAAGCTGCGAGGACGGACGGCCGAGCAGATTTGCGGCTGCCCGATTGGCATGAACGATGACGCCCGAACTGTCAACGACCAGGATTCCGTCCGCGGTGCCCTCGACGAGCGCGCGGAGGGCCTCGATGCCGAGCTGCTCGAAAACGACGCGAGGGCCATCCATTAGCCGTTGCGTTCGAGCAACTCTTCGATCGGCAGCCCGGTCAGGATGCCGGTGACATCGCGCAGAGGTTCACCGATCTGCATACCATGGCCGTCGATCGTGAAGGCCCGGATCGTTTTGTCGTGGGCCGAACCGCGCATTTTCAGGATCGTGATGCCGCGCTCGACCGCGCCGCGACGCTCAACATACCGCAGCAGGATGATCGCATCGGTCACGGTCGAAATGTGGCTGTCAGTGATCGATGGGCCGCCAAGCAGGCTCTCGGTGGTCGCCGTGAAGAGCCCGGTGATGTCGCGATCCTTGACATACGAGGTCAACCCCAGGACGAACTCGCGGAAGCTCTTGCCGCCCGTCACGCGCTCGATGGCCGAGAGACTGTCGATCACGACGCGGGCAGGACGGAAATCGTCGACCGCCTTCTTGATCTGCACCAGGTGCTCTTCAGGACCTGTCCGTTCCGGATACTGGCAGATGATCTTCAGGTTGCCGCTCCGCTCCATCGCATCGAAGTCGATCCCCCATCCCCTGGCGTTCCGGGCCAGCTGCTGACGGCTCTCCTCGAAGGCGAGGAGAAGCGCGCGCTCACCGTGCTCCACGCCGCCTTTGAGAAACTCGGAGGCGAGCAGTGTCTTGCCGGTTCCGGTGGCACCCGACACCAGCGTGACCGAGTCCCGATAGGGGCCGCCACCGGACATTTCGTCGAGCGTCGGCACACCCCATGGCACGCGGACATCGGAGGAGCGCTGTTTGCTCAGCTCGTTGAGCGCCAGCGGCACCACGACCATCCCGACC
This sequence comes from Candidatus Dormiibacterota bacterium, assembly GCA_030948145.1. Lineage (GTDB taxonomy): Bacteria > Chloroflexota > Dormibacteria > CF-121 > CF-121 > JALYYC01. The sequence continues at coordinate 6,616 of JALZAV010000030.1, read as the reverse complement.
TCGGGAAGGATCGTGGCGGGAAATTCACCGCGTAGATGTCCCGCCCCGCGCATCTTCAAGACCTCCACGGTCCGGCGGCGCTTCTCGTTGTCCAGGACGTTGCGAAGCAGGATGACATTGTCGGCGACGAATTCCTCGACGCCCGATCGGGAAAGATCCCCGTAATCGGTAGCCCGCTCCGCCGTCACGATCGACGTGACCCCAAGGCTGCGGAGCCTGCTGGCGATGCGGAACAATTCCGAGCGCACCGTGCCAAGATCGGGGAACTGGTTGAGGACGGCGGAAAAGGAGTCGAGCACGATCCGTTTCGCATTCATCTTCTTGATCGCCAGCTCGATGCGGGCCAGCAGGCCACCGAGGTCGTACGACCCGACTACGGATCCGTCCTCGCCCGCGCTCTGCGAGCCGTCCACGAATATCCAGCGGCCTTCCTGCTCCCATTTGGCGATGTCCCAGCCAAAGCCGAGCATATTGCGCCGTAGGTCGGCGGTGGGCTCCTCGAAGGAAACAAAAACCACCTTCTCCCCACCCTGGCGAACGGCCTCCACCAGGAACTGGGTCGCGAAGATCGTCTTGCCGCTACCGGCCGTCCCCGCCAGCAGCGTCAGTCGCCCCTCGGTGAGGCCACCGCCCGCGATCAGGTCAAAGCCTTCGAGGAAGGTGGGGATCCGGCTGATTCGTGTCAGCTGGACGCTCATGCGGGGACCTGCCCGGGGAGGCGCGGCAACTCGAGCAACTCCAGGACTTCGGCAATCTTCGTGAGATCGCCGACGATGCGCCTCGGGGGCGCGGGGGACTCCTTGACCAGCGCCGGCGTGGCAAGAATCCGCGCGCTCTCGGCCTCTTCGGGGCGCTGGATCACATCGATTATCTCGACCTGACAGTCGTCCCGGCCGGCCAGCATCTCCCGGAGACGGTGGACGGCTCGCTGGCTATGTGGGGTCTCGCCACAAACGTACAGCTTCAGCACAACGATCGACCCGTCAGCGCCGGACACTTCGAGCAGTCTACCGCTGCCCTGCGCGCCGGGCAATGCGTCGAACGGCGAAACTACGATACGTGGAAGCCTCCCTGCAGGCGGATCCCCTCAGGTGCACGCAACGCTGGCCGGTGCGTGGCTACGAAGTGGACAGCAACGGCCACGTCAACAATTCCGTCTACCTGAGCTGGGCGGAGGAGATGGCGACCGCCCACGCCGAGGCGGCCGGATATGGCCGCGAATGGTCCGCCGCCAGGGGCGGGGGCTGGGTCATCCGGCGAAGCGAGATCACCTACCATCACCCGGCGGTCTACGGCGACGTCGTCGAGTTGACCGTCGTCGTCGAGCTGGTCAAGGGAGCACGCGGCGTCCGCCGGACCACAATGCGCCGGGTCCCGGATGGCACGCTGTTCGCGGAGGTCCTGACGGAATGGGTCTGGGTCCGGCTGGCGGACGGGCGCGCGACGTCGGTCCCTCGTGAACTGGTCGAGCTGGCCACGGAGGTCACACACCACACGCTGGCCGCGCGGCGGAAACGCGGGTGATCGAGCGCCTGCGGCGCCGGTGGAGCTTTATAATTGCACTATCGGCAAACGTGACAGCGCCGTCCAGACCGAGGCCCGCACCACGGAGGCGGAGGAGGGGCCGCGCTTCCACGAGGTGCTGACGGATGCGCTCAGGGCCGTCGAACAGGCCGGCTTTCCCTTCCTGGTCCTCGGCGGGCTCGCCTCATCGCTGGTTGGCCGGCCGCGTTGGACCCATGACATCGACTTTCTCGTGATGCCCAACGATGCCAGAGCCGTCCTCCGGGTGCTCGAGGCGTCCGGCTTTCGCACCGAGGAGACCGACCCCGCCTGGATCTACAAGGCTTTTCGAGACAACGTTATGGTGGACATCATTTTCATGGTGACCGGAGGCATTTACCTCGACCGCGACATGCTCGACCACGCCATCCCGCGCGAATATGAGGGCCTGCCGATGTCGATCCCGAGTCCGGAAGACCAGGTGATCATCAAGGCGATCGTCCACACCGAGGAAACCTCCCGCCACTGGTTCGACGCGCTCGCCATCCTGGGGCGGAACGAGATGGATTGGGACTATCTCCTTCGACGTGGCCGCCTCGGCGTCCGCCGCCTGCTCGCGCTGCTCGTCTATGCCCAATCAAGCGACATCCTGGTGCCGTCCTGGGTGATCCGCCGGCTGTACGACGAGGCGTTCGCGGAGTGAGCGACCGGCGCGACGACTACCTCAGCGAGCACATCAGGGATCAGCTGATCCACGACCCGCGAGTCAATGAGCAGGACCTGGCGGTCCGAGTCGGCGAGCGGACGGTGACGCTGGCCGGCAATGTGTCCTCCGAACACCTGCGCGACGCGATCACCGAGGTCGCGAAGGAACTGCTGCCCGGTTACGAGCTCGTCAACGAGACGCGCGTGGTCCCGGCGTCGGAGCCGGACGGCGAGGAACCGGTCGCGTGATCCGGGTAGCGGCCGTCGCCGATGTCCATTTCGGCACCGAGTCGCATGGCCAGCTTCGACCCGGCCTGAACCATCTAGCGGACCGAGCTGACCTTCTGCTGATTGGCGGCGACTTGACCAGGTGCGGCGGTCCGGCCGAGGCCCAGGTGCTGGCGGACGAACTGCGCGGGCTGCCCGTCCCGACGGTCGCGGTCCTCGGCAACCACGACTACCACGCCGACCGGCAGGACGAGGTCCGGGCACGACTGGAAGCGGCCGGTGTCCAGGTGCTGGAAGGCGAGGCCCTCACGCTCGAGCTTCACGGCGTGCGCGTCGGGATTGCGGGCGCCAAGGGGTTCGGCGGCGGATTTCGCGGCGCCTGCGGCAGCGACTTCGGGGAGCCGGAAATGAAGGCGTTTATCGGCCACACGAAACGGATTGCGGAGCGGCTCGGCCGGGCGCTCGACGCGCTGGACGCCGACTTCCGCATCGCGCTCCTGCATTACTCGCCGATCGAGGCCACCCTTGTGGGCGAGCGGCTCGAGATCTACCCTTTCCTCGGCAGCTATCTGCTCGCGGAGGCGATCGACACTGCCGGCGCCGACCTGGTCCTGCATGGCCATGCCCATCGCGGGGTAGAGAAGGGCGAAACCCCGGCCGGAATCCCGGTGCGGAACGTCGCCCAGCCCGTGATCGGACACGCGTACAACGTCTACACGCTCGACGGCCGCCACCGGCGCGCCCCGCTGGCGGGAATACGCGAGCCCGCGCAGCGATTACGGTAGGCGAAAGCCTGAGGAGGATTTCCATGCCCAAAGCGAAAGCCGTGTGGAACGGCGTCACGCTCGCCGAGAGCGATCAGACAATCGTCGTCGAAGGCAATCATTACTTCCCGCCGGATTCGGTCAAGCGGGAGGCCTTCCAGCCAAGCGCAACCCACACGATCTGCTCCTGGAAGGGCGAAGCCAGTTACTACACCGTAGTTGCGGATGGCAAGACGAACGCCGATGCGGCGTGGTTCTATCCGGCGCCCAAGCCGGAGGCGAACGAGATCAAGGACTACGTCGCCTTCTGGAAAGGCGTGAAGGTCGAAACCTAGAAGCTGCCCGCGGCGCTACGCTTCCGTGAGTGAGTGGCGTCGGCACGGCGCGGTCTACCACGGCAACCCGGGGCATGTCGCTGACCCCCCTCGCGCCCGGCTACCGGGAGGAGCCTTACTGGTGGCGCGAGGCGCCCCCGGCCAGCTTGCCTGCCGCGGCCATGCCGACCGAGGTGGATGTCGTGATCGTCGGCGGCGGCTATACCGGGATGATGGCGGCGATCCGGCTCGCCTGGCGAGGACGATCGGTCGCCGTGCTCGAGAAAGAGACTTTCGGCTGGGGAGCCAGCGGACGCAACGGTGGGATGGTGCACCCCGGCTTCAAGGTCGACCCGGGCACGCTGCTGAGCCGCTGGGGCGAGCGGGGCCGGCAACTCTATCGCGCCAGCCTCGACGCCGTCGCCCTCGTCGAGCAGACGGTCGACCGCTACGGCATCCGCTGCGACTACACGCGCAGCGGTCATCTGTACCTCGCGTACCGTCCCGAGCACGTCGCCCATCTCGAGGCGGAGACCCGGATTGTTGCCGGCGACCTGGGCGTCACGGCGCGCATGATTCCGCGCGAGGCACTGCCTGGGGAGATCGGTTCGACCGCCTATCACGGCGCCATGCTCTTCCAGCCCAGCGGCGGGCTCCATCCGGCGAAATACCTGGCCGGCCTGGTCCGGGTCGCCAGGGACGCCGGGGCGCATCTCTACGATCACCTGGCGGCGACGCGGCTCGAGGGCACGGCGCGTGGCTTCGACGTCGAGACAGCGCGGGGCATCATCCGCTGCCGCGACGTCCTGCTCGCCACCAACGGGTATACCGACCGCCTGCTTCCATCGCTTCGTCGCCGCGTGATCCCGGTAGGCAGCTACATCATCAGCACCGAGCCGCTGCCGGAGGACCAGGCCCGCGAGATCATCCCCAACCGGCGGATGCTTTTCGACTCCAAGAACTTCCTCTACTACTGGCGGCTCAGCCCGGACGGACGCCGCATGCTCTTCGGGGGCCGCGCCAGCTTCGCCCCGACGTCGATTCCGAAAGCCCGCGACTGGCTCTATGCGGCGATGACACGAGTGCATCCCCAGCTGGCCGGCGTTAAGGTCGAGCATGCCTGGGGTGGCCAGCTCGGCTTCACGTTCGATCGCATGCCCCACATCGGCCGCATGGGTGGCATCACCTACGCCCTCGGCTACTGCGGCACGGGCGTGGCCATGTCGACCTATTTCGGTCAGCTGGCCGCCGATTGGATCGCGGGCGGGGAGCTTCCGCCTTGCTGGCGGAGGCCGTTCCGCGGCGCGCCGCTGTACCGCGAGCGGCCCTGGTTCTTACCCGCGGTCGGCCTCTACTACCAGCTACGGGACCGCTTCTGAGGCGACCGACTGGCGCAGCTTGAAGCGCTGTGTTTTGCCCGTCGCGGTCTTTGGCAGGGTCTCGACAAACTCCACCCAGCGTGGCCGCTTGTACTCTGCGATCCGTTGCCGAACGAATTCCTGCAGCTCCTGCCCGAGTGAGTCGGATGGCTGGTGGCCCGCCGCGAGCACGACGTAGGCCATCGGCTTTTCCAGGTCGTTCGCATCACGGCGGCCGACGACTCCCGCCTCCTGGACGGCTGGATGCTCGGCCAGCGTATTCTCGATCTCGACCGGGCTGACCCAGATCCCGCCCACCTTGAGCATGTCGTCCGCTCGCCCGGCGTACCAGTAGAAGCCATCGGCGTCCCGCGAGTACTTGTCCCCGGTCCGGATCCAGTGACCCTCGATCGTGTCCTTGGTTCGCTCATGCTTGTTCCAGTAGTAGGCACAGGTGCTGTCTCCCTTGATCAGCAGGTTGCCGATCGTGCCGTCGGCGACCTCTTCGCCGGTATCGTCAAGCAGGCGCGCCTCGTAGCCCGGCACGAGTTGGCCGGTCGACCCCGGCCGGACGCTGCCGGGTCGGTTCGAGATGAAGATGTGGAGGATTTCGGTCGAGCCGATGCCATCGAGGATCTCGACGCCGAAGCGCTCCTTGAAGCGGTCGTAGAGGGCCTTCGGCAGCGCCTCGCCGGCGGAGACCGCCTGCCGGAGGCTGCCCAGGTCGAAATCCGGCCCCTCCCGTCGGTGGGCGAGGAGCATCGCATAGCTGGTTGGGACTGAGAAGAAGAGGGTTGGGCGGAAGCGCTCGATCTGGGCAAAGACGTTGCTCGGGGTCGGCGTCCCGGGCCAGAGGATTGTGGTCGCGCCGACCGCGAATGGAAAGGTCAGCGCATTGCCAAGGCCGTATGCGAAGAAGAGCTTCGCCACCGAGAAGGTGCGGTCGGCCGCCGTGATGCCGAGCACGCCCTGGGCGTAGAGCACCACGGTGTGGACGACGTCGTGGTGCAGGTGCACCGCGCCCTTGGGAAAGCCGGTCGTTCCCGACGAGTAGAGCCAGAAGGCCGCGTCATCGCGCGAGGTCTCAGCGAGCTGCAGCTCGGGCGGCTGGTGGATGAGCCCCAGAAACGGGATCGTGTCAGGCACCGCCTTCCCGTCCACCACGATGTGCCGCAGGTGCGGAAGCTCCTCGCGGGGAATCGTGAGAAGTGCCGGCAGCAGTGGCTCGCTGACGATCGCCACGGCTGCGCGTGAGTCATTGAGCAGGTAACGGTAATCGGCGGTCTTGAGCAGCGTGTTCGTCGGAATCGGAACCGCCGCGACCTTCTGCGCGGCGAAGAAGCTATAGATGAAGGCCGGCGAGTCGAGCAGCAGCAGGAGGACCCGCTCTTCACGGCGGAGCCCCAGCGCCCGAAGCCCGTTGGCCACCCGATTGGAGCGCTCGCTCACCTCGGCATAGGTGATGGACTCGTCGCCGCACAGAATGGCGACCTGCTTACCTCGGCCCTCACGGACATGACGGTCGACGAGGTAGTCAGCGAGGTTGAAGCGTTCGGGAACAGCGACCGCAGGGGACGCGGCGGCCGCCCGCGCGCCGTGGCTGCCCATCCCCGAAGTCTAGGTGAGATTCGTCGTCAGATGTTGCACGGCTGGCTTAGCGTGCTGGCATGCCCGCACATCCAGCCGATCCGCACCGCCGCCTCCGCCGCCACCGTTTCCAGGAAGGGCCTGACTTTCTCTTCCT
>JALZAV010000029.1 GCA_030948145.1 Candidatus Dormiibacterota bacterium | reverse complement strand
CGGGCCGCGGAATCTCTTTCGGGTGGCGAGGCGCAGCGGATCCGGCTGGCGACACAAATCGGCTCGAAGCTGATGGGCGTTCTATACATTCTTGATGAGCCGTCGATCGGGCTGCATCAGCGCGATAACAAGAAGCTCATCAATACTCTGCTTGCCCTCAGGGACATCGGAAACACCGTCGTTGTTATTGAGCACGACGAGGAGACGATCCGCACGGCCGACTTCATCGCCGACATTGGGCCTGGAGCCGGCGAGCACGGCGGCCGCGTCGTGGCCACCGGAACAATCGACGATATTCTGGCCTCGAAAGAATCGATCACGGGCGCATTTCTCCGCGGCGAGCGGAACATCCCGATGCCGGCCCGCCGGCGGAAGGGCAACGGGTCAATGCTGGTCGTCCGCGGCGCGACGGAAAATAACTTGAAAAATATCGATGTGTACCTGCCATTGGGCAAGCTGATCTGCGTCGCAGGCGTCAGCGGCTCGGGGAAGAGCTCGCTCGTCAGCGACATTCTGTATCGCCGCCTGGCACAGCATTTTTACCGGGCGAAAGAACGTCCCGGCGCGCATCGAGAAATCTCCGGGCTCGGCTTTGTCGACAAGGTGATCAACGTCGACCAGTCGCCTATCGGCCGGACGCCGCGATCCAACCCGGCGACCTACACCGGCGTCTTTACGTATATACGTGACTTGTTTGCCCAGCTGCCGGAGGCGCGGATGCGCGGCTACAAGGCGGGACGATTCAGTTTCAACGTCAAGGGCGGACGCTGCGAGAACTGCGAGGGCGACGGCATCATCAAAATCGAAATGCACTTCCTGCCGGACGTCTACGTCCCCTGCGAGGTCTGCAAGGGCAAGCGCTACAACCGCGAGGCGCTCGAGGTCAAGTACCGGGGAAAGAGCATTGCTGACGTGCTGGACATGTCCGTCGAGGAAGCGGCCGTCCTCTTCGAGAACATTCCACGCATCAAGCGCAAGCTCCAGACCCTCGTTGAAGTGGGCCTGGGCTACATCCGGCTCGGCCAGCCGGCGACGCAGCTATCCGGCGGCGAGGCGCAGCGGGTCAAGCTCACCGAAGAACTCAGCCGGCGTGACACCGGGAGGACGTTTTATATTCTGGACGAGCCGACGACGGGGCTGCACTTCGCCGACGTCGAGCGGCTGCTGAGTGTCCTGCAGCGGCTCGTCGATGCCGGCAACACGGTCCTCGTGATCGAGCACAACCTGGATGTCTTGAAGACCGCCGATCATATTATTGACCTGGGGCCGGAGGGAGGCGAGAAGGGGGGCCAGATCGTCGCCGTCGGAACGCCGGAGGAGATCGCGCGCAATCCCCGGTCCTTCACCGGCCAATATCTCAAGACGGTCCTGGACCGGGAATTGGCCATCGCGTAAACGCCAACGCGGGCGTGAATATCCATGGCAACCACGACAAAGCCAGCCAGCACGACGAAGCCAACGCCGATCATCGAGCGGCCGGAGTACCTGCGCGAGCGACTCAAGGCATTGCCCGAAAGCCCCGGCGTGTATCTCATGCGTGACTCGCAGGCGCGCGTGATCTACGTCGGCAAGGCACTTGTCTTACGTAATCGCGTGCCGAACTATTTCCAGGCCGGCAGCGTGCTACCGGAGCATACCCGCGCCATGGTCGAGCGCGCGTACGAGTTCGAGGTCATCACGACGGCCAATGAGAAAGAAGCCCTGGTGCTGGAATGCACGCTGATCAAACGCTACCGGCCGAGGTTCAATATTCGGCTGCGCGATGACAAGAATTATCTCTACATCAAGCTGCCTGTCGCCGAGGACTTTCCCCGGATATCGACCGTGCGCCGGCCGGCGACGGACGGCGCCCGGTACTGGGGGCCGTACACGCACGCGCTGGCCCTGCGCACGACGCTCAAGACGGTCCGGCGCGTGATCCCGTTTCGCAGCTGCAAGGACACCGAGTTTGTGCTCCACCGGCCGTGTTTTTACTTTCACCTGAATTTGTGCTCCGCTCCCTGCGCGGGGTTCGTGTCGAAAGAGCAATACCATGATCAGCTGGACCAGGTAGCGCTCTTTTTGGACGGGCGCTCAGACCACGTTGTCAGGAAGCTGAAACAGCAGATGGCCGATGCCTCGGAGGCCATGGACTACGAGGCGGCAGCCCGCTACCGTGACCGGCTGCAGGCGATGCAGACAATGACCGAAAGACAAAAAATGCAAGCACTCGGACGCCTGGACCAGGATCTGTTTGGCCTGGCCCGGAGCGACGGCCAGGGCTGCGTCCAGGTCTTCGCGGTTCGGGAGGGCAAGCTGTCAGGCTCAGAAAACTTTGACCTGGTCGGGCTTGGCAAGGACCAGAGCAACGGCGACGTATTGAACGCCTTTGTCAGCCAGTACTACGCGAGCGCGACGCATATCCCGAAAGATGTCTTCGTCCCGGATGCGTTACCCGATCGCGAGGTCATCGAGCAGTGGTTGACCGAACGGCGCGGCAGCCACGTCTCGGTCAAAGTTCCCCAACGTGGCAAGCAACGTGAGCTGCTGCAGCAGGCGGCGGACAATGCGCAGGAAACGATGCGTCAGATGCGGATCAAGCTGGACTACGACGCCGAGCGGACAGCCGCCTTATTGACCGATCTGCAGGCGCGCCTCGCCCTGCCCGCGTTGCCCGTGCGAATCGAGTGCTACGACATTTCGAATATCCAGGGCAAATTTCCGGTCGGGTCGATGGTCGTCTTCGAAGCCGGCCGGCCGAAGCCGGAGCATTACCGGCATTTCAGGATCAAGACTATTCAGGGCGCCAATGACTTCGCCATGCTGCAGGAGGTCCTGCAGCGGCGCTTCGCCCGGCGGGCGCGCTCCGAGGAAGGCATGCCGCTGGAGCCGAGCTTCAGCCAGCTGCCGGACCTCGTGCTGATCGATGGCGGGAAGGGCCAGCTCTCGGCCGCGCGGGACGTCCTCGAACGGATGGGCCTCGGGTCGGTCCCGACGTTCGGCCTGGCCAAGCAGCAGGAAGAGTTATTCGTATCTGACCGAAACGATCCAATCCGATTGCCACTTGATTCGGCGGCCCTCTTCCTGGTGCAGCGGGTCCGGGACGAGGCCCATCGCTTCGCGATCACGTTTCACCGGGTGGTTCGCAAGAAGGATGCGTTTGCCTCAGCGCTCGATGGCATCAGCGGCCTCGGTCCGGCGCGCCGGCGGGCGTTGCTCCGTCAGTTCGGCAGCGTCGAGGGCATCCGAGGCGCAAGCCCGGAAGAACTGATGTCCGTCAAAGGCATCACCCGACCGGTGGCGGCCGCCATCAAAGAAATGCTCTGAGATCGCTCTGAGATAATTCCCGTGTGGAACGGAAGTGCTCGTTCTGCGGCAAATCGCAGCCTGAAGTCAGGCTGGTTGCCGGGCCGCGGGATGTGGCGATCTGCCATCTCTGCATCGCGCTCTGCCAGGAGATCCTGGCGCACCCCGAGCCGCCGGGCCCGACAACGTCGGGGCTGAGGGTCTCGACCCGGTCCGATAGCGGCGCTACGTAGCGACTTCCTCGGCTCGCGCGTCTGAGACGGGCTGTTGCTCGCCTTGGGGGCTCCGCCGTTCCCGCATCCGCAGGTAGACCATGACCGGGATGGTCAGCACCAGGACGACGAGCGCAGTGACCTGCGCTTGCTTGAGGCCGGCCACAATGACGACGTTGTCGCGCAGGAAAAATATCAAAAACTGACTGATCGAATACAACGCGATGTAGATCATGGCCAGCATCCCCTCGGGATGGACCCGGAGCCGCACGTTCCAGAGGATCACGAACAGGAGCAGGGCAATCAGGAGCTCGTACAGGCTGGCCGGTTGCACCGGGACATTGAGTGGCCCGAACGTGTTCGGGTTTGTATATTCGAAACCCCAGCCATTCGTCTTGTAGCCGACGATGTCGCCGTTGATGATGTTGCCGACGCGGCCGAACGCCTGCCCGACCGTCAAGCCGATCGCGCCGACGTCGAGCAGGCTCCAGAAGGGGAGGCGCCACCGCCAGGCCGAGATCGCCATCGCCAGGCCCCCGCCGAAGATGGCGCCGAAGAACGCCATCCCCCCTTGCCAGACGGCAATGATCTGCACCGGGTGATGCAAGAAGAACGACGGGTTGTTCTGGACCACGTAGTAGAGGCGGCCGCCAGCCACTCCCAAAATGGCGGCAAGTAAGGCAACGTTCATGAGAGCCTCGCGGCTGATGCCGCGTCGCGGGGAATCGCGCAAGGCGACTTGGATCCCGGCGTAGAGACCGACCGCGATCATGATCCCGTACCAGTGGATCTTCAGGCCGCCGATCGTGACGAGTACCGGATCGAGGCCGATCTTGATTAGCACAAAAGCAGTCTAATGTCTCTCAGGTGGCAGATCGTCCATCGTTCACTGACGACGTCAAGGCCGAACTTGCCAACGTGCCTCCGGGCCGGCCTTGCTGTCGCGAGGCCGAGTTGCACGCGATGGTCGGGACGCTGGCCGTTAAACGGGACGTCGCGGCGCTGACGATCCGGGTGCCGCGCAACGCCGTGGCCCGCAGGATCGTCCAGCTGGCGCGGACGACCGGCGGGACGGTCGCCGAGGTCGTCAAGGGCCGGACCGAGAAGCGCCCCAGCTACCGGCTGCGGCTGACGCTGCCGGCGGGTCGGGGATCCACGGACTCGTGCTGCGCGCGGGCGACGCTCCGGGGCGCCTTCCTGGCCCGCGGCGTGCTGGGCAACCCGGCGGATGCCTATCACCTCGAGATCGCGTTTCCACCGGGCGGCGAGGCCCCGGTGTTGGCGGCCGGCCGGAGGGCCGGCATTCCCCTCCGGCCGGGAACTCGTCGCGGACGACGGATCCTGTATCTGAAAGGCGCCGAGCCGATCTCGGGGTTGCTCGGCTTGATGGGGGCGAATCGTGCAGTGATGCGTTTCGAGAACGACCGGATACTTCGGGACATGCGCAGCCAGGCGAACCGGCGCGTCAACAGCGAAACGGCCAACCTGGACAAGCGACTGCGCGCCGCTCTGCAGCAGGTCGACGCGATCAAGCACCTGAAGGGCCGCGACCCCGGGATGACGGCGCTGCCGCCGGCGCTGCGCGAAGTTGCCGACCTGCGGTTGAGTCATCCACAGGCGGGGCTGATCGAGCTGGCGGGCTATGCCACCCTGAGCAAGTCGGCGATCGCGAATCGCCTCCGGCGCCTGATGGCGCGCGCCAGTGGGGATGGCGCAACGTGGTCTAATTGAGATCAAGTTTCACGTTCGGGAGGATCGCATGCCGGTAAAGGTTGGCATCAACGGGTTCGGTCGTATCGGCCGCAACGTGTTTCGCGCGGCCCAGGGCCGAAAGGACCTGGAGATCGTGGCGGTCAACGACATCACGGACACGCCGACGCTGGCGCATTTACTGAAATACGATTCGATTCTGGGCAACTACGAAGGCACCGTCACGGCCGAGGGCGAATATCTACACGTCGACGGCAAAAAGATCCGGGTCTTCGCTGAGAAGGACCCGGCGAATCTGCCCTGGAAAGACGTCGGGATCGAGATCGTCATCGAGTCCACCGGCTTCTTTACCGATGGGACGAAGGCCAGGGTGCACATCGACCGGGGTGGGGCGAAGAAAGTCATCATCTCGGCGCCAGCAAAAAACGAAGATCTGACCGTGGTGCTTGGCGTCAACGGCGACCGGTACGATTCCAAACAGCATCACGTCGTCAGCAACGCGTCCTGCACGACGAATTGCCTTGCACCGGTCGCGAAAGTTTTGCATGAGAGCTTCGGCATCGAGGCGGGCCTGATGACGACGGTGCATTCGTACACGAGCGACCAGCGCCTGCTCGACGCACCGCACAAAGACCTGCGTCGAGCGCGCGCGGCGACACTCTCGGTGATCCCGACGAGCACGGGCGCCGCCTCGGCCATGGCGCTGGTCATGCCGGCATTGAAAGGCAAATTCCACGGCCTCTCGCTGCGGGTTCCCACCCCGGATGTCTCGCTCGTCGACCTCACCGCCATGTTCCGCGACCCGGTCTCCGTCGAGACGATCAACGAGGCGCTCCGTGAGGCCGCCGCCAGCGACTTGAAGGGAATCATGAGCGTCACCGACGAGCAGCTGGTTTCCAGCGATTTCCGGGGTAACCCGCACTCGTCGATCGTGGATGCCGAGTTAACGATGGTCGTCGGCAACCGAAGCGGCAAAGTCTTCTCCTGGTACGACAACGAATGGGGCTACTCCTGCCGGGTCGTCGACCTCGCCGTATTCATGGGCGACCGGCTGAACTGACCATCGACGCTTCGGCGGTCCACAAAGCCAGCATCCGGGATGTCGACGTCTCGGGGAAGCGCGTCCTCACCCGGGTCGACTTCAACGTCCCGGTGGAAGACGGTCGGATCGTCGACGACACCCGCATCCGCGAGGCGCTCCCGACGATCCGTGACCTCGTCGAGCGTAACGCGCGCGTGATTCTGATGACGCACCTGGGGCGCCCCGACGGCCAGGTCGACGAGTCGGCGCGCACGACGGCGGTCGCGGAGCGGCTCACCGAACTAATTGGCCGGCCAGTCAAACACCTCGACGACTCGATCGGCGTCGCCGTCGAGGGCGTTGTTCGCCGGATGCAGCCGGGGGAGATCGTAATGCTCGAAAACGTGCGCTTCCATCGGGGCGAAACGAAGAACGAGCCCGAGTTCGCGCGCCAGCTCGCGTCGCTTGGCGAGCTGTACGTGAACGATGCGTTTGGGACCGCGCACCGCGCCCATGCCTCGACGGCCGGGGTGGCGGCGTATCTGCCGGCCTATGCCGGACTGCTTATGGAGCGAGAGATCACGACGCTCGGCCGGATCATGTCCGATCCGCCGCACCCACTGGTGGCGATCGTTGGCGGCTCGAAGATCTCGACCAAGATCGGGGTGCTCCGCAGCCTGATGGAGCGCGTCGACCGGCTGTGCATCGGCGGAGCGATGGCGTGCACCTTCTTCAAGGCCCGCGGCATGGAAATGGGTCGCTCGCTGGTCGAGGATGACCAGCTCGAGGCTGCCCGGTCGCTGATGTCCGGCGGCCCCGATGCCCGCGGCTCGATCGTGCTGCCCCTGGACGCCGTCGTCGCCGCCGAGGCGAAGCCGGATGTCGAGACGCGGACGGTCCTGGTGAACCAGGTGCCGCCCGACCTGAAGATGCTGGACGTGGGCCCGATGACCGTCGAACGGTTTCTCCAGACCTGCGACGGGGCCGCCGTGGTCGTGTGGAACGGCCCGCTCGGGGTCTATGAAGTCCCGCCCTTTGACCACGGCACCGACACGCTCGCGCGCGGCCTGGCCGGAAGTGATGCTCAGACGATTATTGGCGGCGGGGACCTGGTGGCCGCACTGCAAAAGCAGGGCCTCGCCAACCGGATGTCATTCGTGTCAACGGGCGGTGGTGCGACGCTTGAGTTCCTTGAAGGCAAGAGCCTGCCGGGCATCGCCGCGCTTCGGGATGCTCCTCGTGCGTAGACCATTCCTGGCGGGGAACTGGAAAATGCACTTCACCGTGGCGGAGGGGTTACAGCACGCGCTGCGGCTCCGCGAGGACCTGGCGCCCTTTGCCGGGGTCATGGACCTCGTGGTGCTGCCCCCGGCGATCATGCTCTGGGAAGTCGCGAATGCTCTGCGGGGAAGCCCGCTCCAGGTCGGCGCCCAGAATGCGAGCTGGGCTGACCAGGGGGCCTTCACGGGCGAGATCTCGCCGCGGATGCTGGAGGGCTGGTGCCCGTACTTGCTGATCGGTCACTCGGAGCGTCGCCAGCTCTTCCGCGAAACCGACGAGGAGCTGAACCGCAAGCTCGCGGCCGCATTTAAACACAAGCTGAACGTGATCCTAGCCGTCGGCGAAACCCTGGAGGAGTACGAAGCGGGCCGGACGCACGAGGTCATCACGCGCCAGATCAGCGCCGCGCTTTACGGCGTGGACGCCGACCGCGCCAGCGATCTAAGCGTTGCCTACGAGCCGGTCTGGGCGATCGGGACCGGCAAGGCGGCAACGCCGGACTATGCGAACCGGACGATGGGGATGATCCGTGGCCTGCTCGGGCAGACCTTCGGCGACCGGGCGAACGAGATGCGGATTCTCTATGGCGGCAGCGTGACGCCGGCCAACGCGCTCAGCCTGATGCGGCAACCGGAAATCGACGGCGCGCTGGTCGGCGGCGCCAGCCTGAAGGCGGACGACTTCACACGTATCGCGCAGGCGACGGCCGAGGTGGCCCTCCAGCGGCACCCGTGAGCGCCGGCCCTGGCCTGGTCCTGGTGATCATCGACGGCTGGGGGTACCGCGAGGAGACCGCCGGCAACGCGATCGCCGCCGCCAGGACGCCGAACTGGGCGAGCCTCTGGGGCCGCTGGCCTCACACGACGCTCGCCGCGGCCGGCGAACGGGTCGGCCTCCCGCCCGGTCAGCAGGGAAACTCCGAGGTCGGTCATCTGAACATCGGCGCGGGCCGCATCGTCTACCAGGACCTGACCCGGATCAACCTGAGCATCAAGGACGGCAGCTTCAAGGACAATCCCGTCTTGCTCGAGGCTATGCGGGCGGCCGCCGGCCACGCGCTCCACCTGATGGGCCTGGTCTCGCCCGGGGGCGTGCACAGCGCCAGCGAGCACCTCTATGCCCTGCTGCAAATGGCGAGGCAGCTTCGCCTGAAGAGCGTCTATGTGCACGTGTTCACCGACGGGCGCGACGAGCCGCCGACCAGCGCGGCCGGCTACGTGGCCGACCTCGTGGGCAGGATCAAGAATATCGGCGTCGGTCAGATTGGTACCGTCAGCGGCCGGTACTTCGCGATGGACCGGGACAAGCGCTGGGATCGGACGGAGCGGGCGTACCGCGCGATCGTCGAGGGCGACGGCCCGACGGCGCCGGATCCGGTGGCCTTCGTAAGGGCAAGCTACGACGCGGGCCTGACTGACGAGTTCCTCAAGCCGACCCGGATCGTCCCACCCGGTGGGGAGGCGCCGCCGCCGATCCGCGACGGTGACAGCGTGATCTTCTTCAATTTCAGGCCGGACCGCGCCCGGCAGCTGAGCCATGCCCTGGTCGACCCCGAATGGACCCACTTCAGACGGGACCGGCAACCGAGGCTTGCCCACTTCGTCACGTTCACCGAGTACGAGACGGGTCTTTCGGCCGAGGTCGCCTTTACCGACGAGCCGCTCAAGGCATGCCTGGCCGAGGTGATGGCCGCTGGCGGCCGGACCCAGTTCCACGTCGCCGAGACGGAGAAATACGCGCATGTGACGTACTTTCTGAATGGCGGCCGCGAAGCCCCATTTCCGGGCGAGGACCGCTTGCTCGTGCCGTCGCCGAAAGTCGCGACGTACGACAAGCAGCCGGAGATGAGCGCCATGCCGGTTGCGTCCGCCCTGATCGACCGGATCAAGCAGCACGACGATGCCTTCGTGGTCGTCAACTTTGCGAACCCGGACATGGTCGGGCACACCGGCGTCTTCCCGGCAACGGTCCGCGCCGTCGAGGTGGTCGACGAGGTCCTCGGCCGCGTGGCGGAGGCCGCCCTCGACCGCTCGCGCATCCTGGCGATCACGGCCGACCACGGCAATGCCGAATTAAAGATCGACGCGAGCTCAGGCAAGCCGCTCACCGCGCACACGACGAGCCCGGTCCCGCTGATCGTGGCCGGTGCGCCTGGCCTTCGCGGGCTGCGCGCGGACGGCATGCTCGCCGGCATCGCTCCAACGCTCCTGCGCCTGGCCGGAATCGATGTGCCGCCGGAAATGACCGGGGACGACCTAGGGCGCTGACATCGTCGCCCAGTCCTGGTCGGCGCGGTCCTGAAAGACCCGGGCAAGCTGAGCGTCCTTAACGAGCAGGTCGAGCTCGTGGTTGCGGCTGAATCCGGAGCGGGTCCAGTTACAACTGCCGAAGAGGACCGTGTCGCCGTCGATGATGCCGAGCTTGGCGTGCAGGAGCTCGCCGTTTACCGGCGTGAAGAAGCGCACCCGGGCGCCCGACGATTTCAAAACGGCCATAGCGTCGATGTTCTGCGGCTGGGTGGGCTCCAGGAGCGCGCGAATGGCGACCCCACGGTGCCGCGCCAGCGTGAGCGACTCGAGAACGAGGCGATCGCTCAGATCGAACATCTCCATCACGATCGAGGCTCGAGCTGCATCGATCAGGCCGAGCGCCGCGTTGCGGATCGCCTGACCCGGACGGGTAACAAGGACCTGGATGGCGCGGTCGGGCGCCCCCGCCGGGATGCCGCCTGCCTGGCCCGCCAGGGCGAGGTCCTCGGCGAAGACGCGCGCCAGGTTGAGGACGACCGGCCCCTCGACCAGGAGATCAAAATCGTGGTTGCTGGGCGACCGGCGACCCCAGTTGATCCCGCCGACGATCGCCTGCTCGCCGTCGACGATCAGCAGCTTCACATGATCGATCGTGCGCGGCTCGACCGGGAACGGGAAGACCGCGATACCAGCTTGCTGGAGCTCCGCCCAGATCGCGCGGCTGCTCCGCTCGCCCGGATCCATGATGCCGGTCACCTTGACGCCGCGGGCGGAGGCGTCCAGCAGAAGGCCGGCGAGTTCCGGCCGCTGGAACTCGTACATCTCCAGCTGGATCAACCGGCGCGCCGCTCGCAGCTCTTCGCGGATCGCGGCAAACGCGCTCGCACCGTCCGGGAGGGGGAGCAAGCGGTCGTCACCGGCGACGAGCGGGGCGGCCAAGAGCGCGGGAGGCGCGACCCGCATGCCGCTCGAGGCCACGGTGTCGGTACGGCCCGGCACACAGGCCGCAACCAGCAGGGCCAGGAGGAGGGGCGCCAGGAGGTTGCGGGCCGGGCCGTACACGTCCACGATGCTAATACAAGTTTGTATATTTGTCAAGACGAACGAAACGGCCGACTTCGCGCCGGAGTGCCTGTATAATTCAGCGGCTCCACCATGCGGACCTTCCTTGGCGTTGTTGAACTCGCGCTGGCCCTGCTCGTGATGCTGGGGATCCTCCTGCAGACGCCTAAGGCGAGTGGCCTGGGCGGCACGATAGGCGGCGGTGGGGACGCGGGTGGCGGCTACCGCACCAAGCGCGGCCTGGAAAAGAACCTCTTCTACGCCACGATCGGGCTGGTCGTCCTCTTCGTGGCGGTATCGGTCGCCTACATCCGGGCTTGATCCGCCGCGGGCTGCTCACCTTTGGGGTGGGCGTGCCGCTGGTCGCCTTGCTGGCTGTCCTGACCCTGGTCTTCCGAAACGTCATCCTCGCGCCCGAGACCGCGCGACCGGGCGGCACCTATACCGAGGGCATCGTCGGACAGCTCGGGCCCCTCAACCCCCTGTTCGGCGGCGCCGCGGCCGGCTCGAACGATCTCGACGCGCTGCTCTTCGAGCCGTTGGTCCGGGTGCTGCCCAAGGGCTCCGTGCAGGGCATGCTGGCCTCGCGCTGGGACATCAGCCCCGATCAGCGCAGCTACGTGTTCACGTTGCGAAGCAACGCTCGATGGTCCGACGGGAGCCCGGTCGCCGCCGATGACGTCGTCTTCACCGTCCGCACGGTCCAGGATCCCCAGTTTCCCGGTGTCCTCCTCAACCAGAGCTGGAAAGACATCATCGCGACGCCGATCGACAGCCAGCACGTGCGCTTTGCCCTACCCGGGCACAACGCCGGCTTCCTGGCCAGCCTCGAGCTGCTCGACATCGTGCCCTCGCACCTGCTCGCCGGCAAGTCGATGGCCGAGCTCGCCTCCGCCTCGCCCAACATCAACCCGGTCGGGACCGGGCCCTTTCGCATGACGGCGCAGCTGCCGGACCGGATCGTGCTGGAGCGCAATCCGTTCGCCTGGCGAAAGCCATGGCTGGATACGCTGACGGTCCGGAGCTTTCCCAGTCAACAGAGTGCGCTCGACGCGCTCGACCGGAGC
This sequence comes from Candidatus Dormiibacterota bacterium, assembly GCA_030948145.1. Classification (GTDB taxonomy): domain Bacteria; phylum Chloroflexota; class Dormibacteria; order CF-121; family CF-121; genus JALYYC01. The sequence goes on along the minus strand of JALZAV010000029.1, from coordinate 14,237 downwards.
CAGATCGACGGAGTCTCGAACCTCTCGCCGGCCGGGGTCGCGAGGCAGGCCGCAAAGAAACAGGTGGCCGTTCTGACTGCCGCAACCTATCAATACGCCGAGCTTCTGCTCAACCTGAAGGGCGACGAGCCATATTTCCAGGACAAACAGGTCCGCCGCGCGATCGCGATGGCGATCGACCGGCAGGCCATCATCCGCGACGTGCTCGGGGGCCAGGCGACGGTAGCGGATGGCCCGATCCCGCGCTCGATCACCTGGGCCTACGATGCCAACGCCAAGCCCCCGACCTACGACCCGGCCGGAGCCGCGAGGCTCCTCGATACAGCGGGTTGGACGCTCGCCTCGGGCAGGCGGACCAAAACCGGCACGGAGCTGACCATCCAGCTGGCTGTGTCGCAGGACGTCCCGCCGTATCAGAAGGTCGGCGAGGTGCTGTCGCGCCAGCTGGCGGCGGTGGGCATCGCGGTCTCGGTGCAACCAGTTACGACGACGGCCCTGATCCACGACTATCTCAACCCGCGGACCTTCGACATGGCGCTGACCGCGTTCGACAACGGGCCTGACCCGGACGTCTACACGTTCTGGCATTCGTCGCAGACGCATGCCGGCGGCTTCAACTTCTCCTCGATGAAGAAGAATGTCTTCATTGACCAGGATCTCGAGGACGGCCGGGCGACGCTCAACCTCGCGACTCGTGCCAAGGCATACGCCGACTTCCAGGAGCTGTTCGCGCAGGAGGTTCCCGCGATCTTCCTCTACAGTCCGCGCTACGCGATGGCGATCAACCACCGGGTCCACGGTGTCCACCTGGACCCGGCGATCGAGCCAATGGAGCGCTTCGCCTACGTCAACGACTGGTATGTCGAAGTCGGCCGGTGACACGCGGGAGAACCCCGCGACCCCCGACGGACGTTGAGGGGAGTGCGGCTGAGAGGACTTGAACCTCCAAGAGCTTGCGCTCACCAGGCCCTGAACCTGGCGTGTTTACCGATTTCACCACAGCCGCGTCGAACTACAGATTCTGCCACAGCCGCCTGTGAGCCGCTTGCCGCCGGTTGACGCCGCTCGGGGTGAGCTGACCGCGGCCGAGCGCAGTTTCCTGCGGCGCCGGCTGAATACGCCGATGCGCATCCAGGAATACCTGGATGGGCTCGAATACAACACCGAGGCTGATGGCGAGACGTTCCGATCGCCCCGGCGAGTGCTGCGCGACGAAACCGGCAATTGCATCGAGGGGGCCGTCCTCGCCGCGGCGGCGCTCCGAGTACAGGGCCAGCCGCCGCTGATCATGGACCTGACGGCGGTTCACGACGAGGACCACGTCCTGGCCGTCTTTAAACGCGACCGCTGCTGGGGAGCGATCGGGACCAGCAAGTTCACCGGCCTGCGATTCAGGGAGCCGGTCTACCGGACCCTCCGGGAGCTGGCCATGTCCTACTTCGAGCACTACTACAACCTGCGCGGCGAGCGCACGCTCCGCGGCCACGGCCGCCCGGTGAACCTGAGGCGCTTCGACCGTCTGGCCTGGATGACGACCGAGAAAGACCTCTGGCCGATCGCCGAGCACCTGGAGCGAATCCCCCATGTGGCGCTGATCACGCCGGCGATGGGCCGAAAACTGAGCCCGCTGGACGCCCGCTTGAAAGCGGCCGGACTCTCGCATCATCCGAGTGTCAGACATTGACATTACCGCTAACACTTGTTAAATTAGCGGAGCTGTAAGGGAGCCTCACGATGGGTCGTGAGCCGGCGGTGTTTGGAGGAAGGGATGCGGAAGCCAAATACAGAGCCAGACATTCCATTGGAGGCCGTGCAGGCGCTACTGACGCGGGTCATCTGGCAGGCCGTCGCCGACATCGGGATCCCCGCCTATCGCGAGGAGGCGGACCGGTTCTTCGCCGGCGACACGTTTGACGAGTACTGCGACATCCTGGGGTGGAACGCCCGACGCGCCCGGGCCAGCCTGACCCGCTTCGTGGACAGCGGCGCCCGGATCTCCGGAAACCACCTGATGACAGCGGCTGAACTCGTCGGCGCGCGGGTCCCGGGGGCCCAGGCCGTCGCCAGCTAGCCGATTCGTCGGTCGCGACCGCTCTAAGACGTTTCTAACGTCCGTCTGCTACTTTTGGCCGTAGCCAAAGTCGGCTGGGCGGCCAGTACACTGGAACAAGAGCCATGAACCTCCTCCTCGTCGAGGACGAGCGTAAACTCTCCACCCTGCTAAAGCAGTTGCTGGAGGATGAGCGCTACGCCGTGGACATCGCCGCCGATGGCGAGCGAGCCCAGACGCTGGCGGAGACCTCCAGGTACGACGCGATCATCCTTGATCTCATGATCCCCAAGAAGGACGGGATTGAGGTCTGCCGCTGGCTCCGCCAGAACCGGATCCAGACTCCCGTGATCATGCTCACTGCCCGCGGGCAGATCCATGACCGGGTGGCCGGCCTCGATGCGGGGGCCGACGACTACCTGCCGAAACCGTTCGCCTTCGAGGAGCTGCTCGCACGGCTGCGCGCCCTGATGCGTCGCGATCAGAAGAACGGCCATGCGAACCGTCTGCAGGCGGCCGACCTCGTCCTCGATCTCAAGACGCACCAGGTGCGCCGTGGCGACGTACCCATCGATCTGACCGCCCGCGAGTTCGCGCTGCTCGAGTTCCTGATGCGCCATCCCAACCAGGTACTGACGCAGGCCCAGATCGCCGAGCGGGTCTGGGATTACAACTTCGAGGGCACGACCAACCGGGTGGCCGTGTACATTTCGTACTTGCGCGACAAAATCGACGAGGGCCGATCTCCAAAGCTGATCCAGACGGTCTACGGGGTCGGTTACCGGCTGTCGGGATGATGTTCCGCGGGGCGCTGTTGCGCCTGGCGGCCCAATATTTCGTCCTCCTGGTCCTGATCCTGGGATTCTTCAATCTGCTGGTCTACTTCACCGTGTCCGAGGCGCTCAATTCGCGCGAGGAGCAGGACCTGCAGCACTCGATTCGGCTCGCCCGGTCGGCGCTCACCGTCACCGGGGACACGATCAGCGCCAACAAGCAGGCGCTGGCGGACCCGAGCTTCGCGGACACCTACATGCAAGTCCAGCAGATCAACGGGCATCAGCTCGTGCTGCCGGCGTCCGGGGCGGCATCGATCTTCGCGAGTCCGGTGCTCGACGGCCCTGTGACCTACGCGAAGGACGGCCAATCGTTCGAGACCCAGGTCCCGAGCGACAAGGGCATGTTCACGGTCTCGACGACGCCGATCCGGAACAAGGCCGCTAAGGTCGTCGGCGTCCTCGAGGTAGCGCAGCCGATTTCCTGGGTGGGCGCCGCTCTTGGCCGGTTGGAGCGGCAGCTGATCATGGCCTCGATCGTGGCGCTCCTCCTCGGCGCCCTGGCATCGCTGCTCATGGCGCTGCGGTCGCTGCGCCCGATCAGCGTGGCGTTCCAGAAGCAGCGCGAGTTCGTCGCCGACGCCTCGCATGAGCTGCGGACGCCGCTGACCCTGATCCGGACCAACGTCGAGGCCTGGCTTCGGCGCGCCACGGGCACGCCGCCCCCCTATGGACGCAACGTACTGGACGAGGTCGATCAGCTGAACCGGATCGTTGGCGACCTGACCACGCTCGCCCTGGCCGATGCCCGCCACCTGCGCATCGAGCGCAAACCGATGGAGCTCAACGACGTGGTGCGCGACCTGATGAGCCAGACCCAGCCGCTCGCGGACGAGCGCGGGGTTCGGCTTACGCCCGACCTGAACGGCGGCGTCCGGGTGGACGCCGACGCAAGTCGTGTCCGCCAGCTCTTACTGATCCTGCTCGACAACGCCCTGAGCCACACGGCGTCGGGTGGAGAGGTCTCAATAGGTGTCGCCAGGCTGAACGGCCATGCCAGCGTAACAGTTAAGGACAACGGTGCCGGCATCCCGGCGGAAGACATTCCCCACATCTTCGAGCGCTTCTACCGGGCCGACAAGGCGCGGACGCGTGAGAACGGCGGCAGCGGTCTGGGTCTCGCGATCGCGAAGTGGATCGTGGATGCCCACAAGGGCGATATCAAGGTGAAGAGCGCGCCGGGCGAGGGGACCACGGTTGCGATCAGCCTGCCGGCGCTCGACGACCCGCCTGGCCCCAGTTAGACACATGCGGCTGCCCGAGCCTACCTACATGGGTGGCGGCGAGCCGCCGAGCTCGCGGAAGCTGCTGGGCTGCGTGATCGCCACCTTCCTGGCGGTCGCCGTCATCGTCGCCATCATCTACTTATTGCCACACATCATCTGTGGCCACGGCGAACCCGGCTGCCCGGGTGCCGCTGGCTAGCGCTCAGTCGACTTTGATCTCGCGGACGGGGCGGAGCGTGAGGAATGCGATCAGGTAGAAGCCTGTGACGATGCCGAACATCACGCGATAGCCGACGGCGCTGGTCCGGTTGTTGTTGAACGCATCGATGATCGGGCCGAGGATAGGGCGGGCGATGAAACCCGCGCTGGCGGTCGCGATGTTGGAGACGCCCATGTAGCGGCCGGCTTCGGCCTTGGGGATCAAGTCGGTCATGAACGCCCAGTCGACCGACAAGAAAATACCCAGTGAGGCGCCTACGATCGCGCCAAAGGCAAGGATCCAGATCAGGTTCGGGGCAAAGATCAGCAGCGCCGAGCCGACCGCCCCGATGAGACACGCCGCCGATACGAGGCGCTTCTTACCAAATCGTTCGGCCATGAAGCCGGCGCTCAAGGAGAGGACGGCGGCGAACAAGACGACGAGGGCCTGCAGGGCGCTCGAGTAGAGCGAGGCCTTGCCCTCGGAGTAGTGGAACGTGAACCGAATGAAATTCAAGGCATAGGTCGAGATCCCGACGGGGGCCATCAAAAAGAACAGTCGCGAGACCATCAGCCAGGCGAAGTCGCGATACTTCTTTGCATCGATCGCGAAGCTGAGAAAGACGGTTCGACCGACCGCCTGGTTGCTTGACCGCGTGATGCGTCGGTCGGGAACACCGAAGAACACAAGCGCCCCGCCGATGGCGACGACCAACGGCAGCGTCAGAATCGCGATCTTCAGGTGGCCGGTGGGAATCAGGAAGGCGCCGACCACGACAAATCCAAAGATCGTGCCGATCATGTTCATTGCGCCGTAGTAGCCGGACGCCTCGCCGCGCTGGTCCTCCGGCACCTGGTCGGGCAACATCCCCTGGTACGGTCCTTGCGCCGTGTTCGAGGCCATCTGGAACAACGTGTAGACGACGAGCAGCATCCAGTAGGAGGTGACGAACGCCATGATCGTGAGGAAGATCACGTCGCCAATCACGCCGATCGCGATATACGGCCGCCGGCGCCCGATCCTGGCCCGTGTGTTGTCGCTGAGCGCACCGATTGCCGGCTGCCAGACGATCGCGAAGGCAGCGCCAAACGTATCGAGGATCGCGACGTAGGTGTTGACGTCGAGGGGAATCGCCGCCGGACCCAGGTGAAACGTCATCGGATGCGTGAACCGGGTTACCAGCAGGGGGATGATGTTGCCGCCAAGCGGCTGGATCGTGTACGCGATCGCAAACCAGAAGCCGCTGAGCACAAGCATGCCCCGCCACGAGATGTGCTTCCGTGGTTCGTGCTCGTCGAGTGTCCGGAGGAATCGCCGTTCCCCAACGGCGGTCGCCATGCCGGGAGTGTATCCGGAAATTGGCATTTAGCGCACCGTTCGGCTATGGCTGTCGGCGGGCTGCCTGCGAGGCTTGGTTTTTTGGGCCCTGCACGTGCGAGTGTTTTGATACGGTTTAACGGATGGCTCGGGTAAAGATCACGGTCGTTGGTGCCGGCAACGTCGGCGCAACACTTGGACAACGGTTAGCGGAACGCGGGTACGCCGACATCGTTCTCGTCGACATCGTCGAGGGGATGCCGCAGGGCAAGGCGCTCGACCTGCTCGAGGCGGGCCCGGTCGTCGGCTATGACTCCAATGTCATCGGCACCAACGGCTACGACGAGACGGCCGGGTCCACCATCTGCGTCATCACGTCGGGGATTCCACGCAAGCCCGGGATGTCCCGCGACGACCTGGTCAAGACAAACGCGAATATCGTTCGCGGCGTGACCCAGGAACTGGCCAAACGCTCGCCGAACGCGATCCTGATCGTGGTCAGCAATCCGCTCGATGCGATGGCGCAACTGGCCCTCGAGGTCAGCAAGTTCCCGCGCGAACGCGTTATCGGGATGGCCGGTGTGCTCGATACGGCGCGGTTCCGGACCTTCATCGCCCAGGAACTGAACGCCTCGGTTCATGATGTCCAGGCCTATGTGCTCGGCGGGCACGGCGACACGATGGTGCCGCTCGCCCGACTCTGTACGGTCGCCGGCGTTCCGATGACCAGGCTGATCAAGCCCGATCGGATCGAGGCAATCGTTCAGCGGGCCCGAAACGGGGGTGCCGAGATCGTCAATCTACTCAAGTCTGGCAGCGCGTTCTACGCGCCGTCGGCCGCGGTCGCCCAGATGGTCGACTCGATCATCCTCGACCGCAAGCAGATCCTGCCCTGCGCCGTCCGCCTCGAGGGTGAGTACGGGATCCACGGGCTCTTCGTTGGCGTCCCCGTCAAGTTGGGGGCGAAGGGTGTCGAGCAGATCATCGAGCTCGAGCTGACCGGTGACGAGCGGGCCGCGCTGCAGAAGTCCGCCGACTCCGTCAAGGAACTGGTCGGCGTGATGGGCCTGCAGGGCTAGGAGCCGGCGGCCGCCTTCAGCCAGGGCAGCCTGGTCGCGAGCGGCGCAACGAGTGCCCGGTAGTGCTCGGCGGGGAGCCGGCGTCGCGCGGTGACCGCCACGGACGCGTCGCCCGCCGCCCAGCGGGCGGGGCCGTCCTCGGGCCCGGGCGCCTGGCTCGACCCGGACTCGAACGCGTCGGCATATCGCGTCGATCCGAGCAGTTCCTCGGCCGCGCGCCTTGCCGCCATGAGCGCATCGGCCGCGGCATCGCGCCGGCGCTCGTACTCGGCGACGACCCGTGGCCAATCCGTCTCTCCGAGACCAAGCAGGCCCTGCCAGAATCGATCGGCCACCGACCCCTCGAAGCTCGGATCGGCCTCCTTGGTCCAGGCGGATGTCATGTTTCGATGTTAGCCCTGCCTCCCGGTATCCTGTAAGGAATGACGATCGAAATCCGAAGCGGCTACATCCCCGAATCCAAGCGTCTGATCGAGAATCCAAGTCCCCGTGAGCTTCGCGAGCTCACTGCCAGGATGCCGAATGCTCGGCGGACCTCCTTCGACAACTACAACGTGCACACCAGGGTGGACTCCAGGAGTTCGAAGAGCACCTACATCGTCTCGGATCACCCCGAGGAGACCAGCGGCCAGACCGTCACGACGGAAGAGGGACGGAAGTGGGCGAAGATCCAGGACGCCTACATCCGCGACCAGGAAATGCTCATGGTCGATGGCTTCATCGGGAATGATCCCAAGTTCGTCACCCCGGCCCGGCTCATCATCGAGGCCCGCAACGCGAACATCGCTGGCATGCAGCGAATCCTCTACTACCCGATGAACGGCAAGCAGCCGCAACCAGAGATCACGATCATCTACACGCCAAACCTGGCCGCGACGGGCTACCCGCTGGACCGGGCCATCTTCGTCGACCTCGAAGCCGGCATCACCCGCGTCCTCAACTCGGACTATTTCGGCGAGTCGAAGAAGGGTGGGCTGCGGATGTGGAACAAGAAGGTCTACGACGCGGGCGGCCTGGCAATGCATGCCGGCTGCAAAGTGATCCCGGTCGGCAACGACCAGCGGGTCTTTTTGATCGTTGGGCTCAGCGGGACCGGGAAGACGACGACGACGTTCACAACCCAGAACAAGTCGAAGCCGGTGCAGGATGACTTCATTGCCCTGATGTCAGGCGGCAGAATCTACGGCACCGAGAACGGCTGCTTCGCCAAGACCTTCAGCCTCGATCCCAAGCACGAGCCGACCATCTATGGCGCGGTGACGAAGCCGGAGGCCTACCTGGAGAACGTCTCGCAGAACCAGGAGGGTGGTCCAGTCGATTTCTACGACCAGAGCTACACGCAGAACGGCCGGGCGGTCTTCGCGCTCGCCGACCTGGGGTGGGTCGAAGACGCGAAGAACATCGGGCCGGCCGACGTCCTGCTGATCCTGAACCGCAACGAGAACATCATTCCCGGTATCGCCCGCCTCGACTCGGAGCACGCTGCCGCCTACTTCATGCTGGGCGAGACGAAGGGCACCTCGGCCGGTGGCAAGGACGAGATGGGAAAGTCACTCCGTGTGCCCGGGACCAATCCGTTCTTCCCAATGCGCCATGAGCAGCAGGGAAACCGCTTCCTGGAACTGCACAAGTCACGGCCGTTCGAGGTCTACCTGATGAACACCGGGCGCGTCGGCGGTCCGGATGGCAGCCCGGACAGCAAGAAGCTGACGATCGAGTACTCGAGCGCGATCGTCAAGGCGGTCGCCGAGGGCACGATCAAATGGGTGAAAGATCCGGACTTTGGCTATGACGTGGCGGAAGAGGTCGCGGGCGTCGACGACGTCGAGGTGCTGCAGCCGAAACGGCTCTATGAGCGGACCGGGCGCGGCGACGAGTATCGGGCGCTGGTTCAGCGCCTGAAGCAGGAGCGGATCGCCGAACTGGCCAGGTATCCGGGTCTCGACAAGGAGATCGCGGCCGCCGTTCGTTAAGCAGCTGGCGATTCCTCTTCGCCCATCTTGCGGCCGTAGTAGTACGCCACCACGACCAGGATGAGGACCAGGACGATCAGCGGGATTGTGAACTTCCCAATCGCTTGCGTCACCCGGTCGTAGTTCTGCCCCAGCTTGAACCCCGCATAGGCCAGGGCAAAGTTCCACGGGATCGCTCCAAGCGTTGTCGCGATGATGAATGGCGCCAGCGTGATCCGGCGGGAGAGGCCGGCCGGAAACGAAATGTAAGTCCGGACGACCGGCATCAGACGTCCGAAGAAGACAGCGAACAGGCCCCACCGGTCGAAAAGCCGGTTCGCGAGGCGCAGGTGTCCGGGGGTAAGGCCGACCCGGCGACCGGGCCCGAGGATCAAGCCCTCCCCGTATCGTTGGACCAGCAGGTAGGCGACCAGCGAACCAACCAGGTTGCCGAGGCTGGAGGCGGCGACGACGCCAAAAAAGGAGAGCTTGCCCTGCGAGGCGAGCGCGCCGCCGAGCGGGACGACGATCTCGCTGGAGATTGGGATCCCGGCACTTTCGGCTGCCATCAGGATGAAGATCGCGATCAGCCCGCCGCCGCTGACGAGCTGAATCAGGAAATGCGACATCCGGGGAAGCCTACCAGCTACCCTTAGCGGCTGTGCAGCGTACCCTCGGCCCGTTATTGCTCGCTCCTCTCGGGTTCGTCGCGCTCGCCGCCGCCGGAGCGGCGAGCGGCTGGGCAGCCGTTCGCGCCCTGCAGCCGCTCGACCAGGCACTCGTCCAGGATGCGGTCGCGAGTCGGTCGTCCGCGCTCACGCCCCTGATGCACCGGTTCTCCGACCTCGGCGGCGAGATCACGGTTATCGTCATCCTCGCGATCGCGCTGGTGGCGTTGCTCATGGCGCGCCGGTGGGTCGATGCGCTCGGCGTCCTGGGCGCCACCGTTGGCAGCCTGTATCTCTACGAATTCATCGTGCGGTGGGTCGGACGACACCGGCCCGCAGTCCAGCATCTCGAGAACCCGGGCGGTTCCAGCTTTCCCTCGGGCCACGTGGCTAATTCGACGGCGCTGTACCTGGCGATCCTGCTCGCCGTCTTTGTCTTCGTGCGCCGGAGAAGCCTCCGCACCCTGCTTCTCGTGTTGGCGCTGGTGCTGGTCGCGGCTATTGCCGTCTCCCGCATCTACCTCGGCCTGCACTATCCCAGCGACATCGTGGCGGGCTTCCTGATTGGCGTTGGCTGGGCGTTGATCGTGCGCCAAGCGCTCAGCGGCCTCGAAGCACGGTTCGAGCCGGTGCCGTCGTGACAGGCCCGAGGGACCAGGTCGACGACGCGCTCGGCCAGGCGCTGGAACATCTGACGATTGCGCACCATCGCCGCCGTCTCCGGCGGGTGGGCTGGGAGGCGGCGATGGAACCCCGGCCAGGCCCCTGGGCCGATGGCGATCCTCCCGCTCGCCAGGGCAACATGCTCGAGGTCCTGATCGATGGTGCCGAGGCCTTCGCGCGCCTGGCCGAGGATATCCGCCAGGCTCGCTCCTACGTCCACCTGACCGGCTGGCACATCATGCCGGACTTCGCCCTCACGCGCGACGACACGCCGGTCATTCTTCGCGATCTGCTGGCCGAGCGGGCCCACCAGATTCCCGTGCGCGTCCTGATCTGGGCCGGTGCGCCGGTCCCGCTGCTTCGTCCGTGGCGCGGCGACGTCCGGAAGGTCAAGGCCCGGCTCGAGACCACAAACCGGATCCAGGTCGCGCTGGACCAGCGGGAGCGGCCCATGCATTGCCACCACGAGAAGACGATCGTGATCGACGACCGGGTCGCCTACGTCGGCGGTATCGACCTGACCTCGTTCAACGGCGACCGGTGGGATACCACACGCCACCAGGCCCGAAGCTCCGTCGGCTGGCACGATGTGGCGACACGGATCGCCGGGCCCGCCGTGGCGGACGTCGCGGCGAACTTCGCCTTGCGCTGGCAGGCGGTCACTGCACAGGAGGTGATCGCCGGGCCGCCATCAGAGCCGGTCGGAAATGTCGAGCTGCAGGTGGTGCGGACGATGCCGGACGGCATGTACCCGCGGCATCCGCAGGGCGACTTCCGCATCCTGCAGTCGTATCTGCGTGGCCTCAGCTCGGCAAAGCACTTGATCTACATCGAGAACCAGTTCCTGTGGTCGCCGGAGATCCTGGGGGTACTTCGCGAGAAGCTGCGCAATCCGCCCTCGCCGGACTTCCGCTTACTGGTGGTGCTCCCGGCGAAGCCGAACAGTGGGGGAGACGACACGCGCGGACAGCTCGGGACCTTGCTACAGGCGGACGGCGAAAACAATCGTGTGCTCGCGTGCACGCTGGTCTCGACGGGTGGCAGCGTGCAAGATTTGCCGATCTACGTCCACGCGAAGGTCGCGATCGTGGATGACCAGTGGATGACGATCGGCTCGGCCAACCTCAACGAGCACTCTCTCTTCAACGACACCGAGATGAACGTCGTGACGCACGATGCCCCCCTTATCACGAAAACCCGCCACCGGCTCTGGGCCGAGCACCTCGAGCGGCCGATCGCGGAGATGACGGGGAATCCCACCGAGTTGATCGACAAGAGCTGGAGACCGATCGCCCAAGAGCAAGCCGAGCGCGTGGCCCGTCAAGAACGGCAGACCCATCGGCTCACGTTGCTGCCGGGCGTCTCCAGGCGATCCGGTTTGCTACGGGGCCCACTCCAGGGGCTGGTGGTCGACGCTTAAGAGCCGGCGCCGCGCCGGCGGCGATCGCGCAGGGTCACGGCAAAGAGGGCAGCGACACTTTCCTCGTCGAGGCCCGCTCGTTCCGCCTCGCGCATCCACCGTTGAAGGCTTCGCTGCAGGACGGCCTCGTTCAGGCGCGATTCCGCCCCGAGCGTCCGCTCCACGAAGGTGCCGACGGCGGGTTTGCTCTTGACCAGGCCCTCGCGCTCGAGCTCTCGATACGCTTTCAGCACGGTATTGGCACTGATGCCCAGATCCTCGCCGACCTGGCGAACCGTTGGTAGCTGATCGCCCGGCTTAAGGCGGCGGACGCGAAGCGCTTCCTTGACCTGGTGGACGAGTTGCAAATAGGTCGGGAGCCCGGAGCGCGGCTGCAGGGTGTAGCTAAACATGCAATGGTGCAGCCGTATGATACAGGAGGCTAGCTCTCCCATTGCGACACGGCCAGGAAGTACTGGCACAGGTTGCAGCGCCACCCGATCATCGGATGCTCGCCGAGGCGTCCCACAGTGTCTCGCTCGCGATCCGCCTTACGCACTTCCTGCCAGTTCGGCTGCCCGTTGCAGCGTGGACACCGTACCGGTGGGCGAATCTCTTCCATGCGCCGCTATAGTACCGAGGAGATGGCGCGGTCCGAGCACACGGATGCTGAGGCCGAGAAGGTGCCGCGGCTCTACTCGATCACCGAAGCCGCCGATCGACTCGGGGTGTCGCCTGCGACGATCGCGACCTGGATCCGCCTCGGCCTGGGCACCGCCAGCCGGCAGGACGAGCTGGGACGCAATCGCTATACGGAGACGGACATCATCGAGATGCAGCGGCGCTTCCAGGAACGGCAGGCGGCGAAGCGCGCGAAACCCGTCTGAGGGGCGGCCGGCCAGGGCCGGCGCTCCGTAGAATACGAAGGCGCTTGGACGGGGATCAAGGAGGCTACATGCAGGCACGGCTGGTCAACACGTCGCCCGAGAAGGTCGAGGTAGACGCACTCATCATCCCGGTCTTCGAAGGCGAAAAGACGGTTCCCGCCGAGGCGGCAGCGCTCGACAAGAAGCTCAAGGGAACGATCGGCGAACTGCTGAAAGGAGACGGTTTCAAGGGCAAGTTCATGGAACTCGTCCCCGTACACAACCTGACGAACGCGCCGAGCCGCTGGACGGTGCTCGCCGGCGTGGGGAAGCGGGAGCACCTCGACCTGGTCCGGCTGCGCAACGTGCTGCAGGCGGCCAGCCGCACGCTGCGCAAGCGCGGTAACCGCTCGATCGCTGTCGTGCTGCCCAGGGCCGTCGTCGGCGAGGGAAGCGGAGCCGACGTGGCACGCGCCGTCACCGAGGGAATCGGGCTCGGCAATTTCGAGGCGGCGTCGCTTCGAACCAGGCCCGACGGGACGGCCGGCCGGATCAACGCGCTCGAGATCATCGGCCTGAACGGGGACAAGGGGGCGGCGTCCGCCGTCCGGGATGCGCTCGCCCTTAGCGAGGCCACCAACCGGGTCCGCGAATGGGTGAATCTGCCTGCCAACGCCTTCACGCCGACGGTCTTTACCGAGAAGGTCAAGGAGGCAATCAAAGGCTCGGGTCTCGACCTGAAGATCCTGGAGCAGGACGACATGCGCCGACTCAAGATGGGAGCCCTGCTCGCGGTCGCCCGTGGCTCGGAGGAGCCGGCCAAGATGATCGTGCTGCGCTATAGGGGCACTAAGGGTGGCCCGCTGCTGGCGCTGGTCGGCAAGGGGATCACGTTCGACAGCGGTGGGATCTCGATCAAGCCCGCCCAGAACATGGAGATGATGAAGTCGGACATGGGCGGCGGCGCAGCGGTAATCGGCGCCATGCTGGCGATCGCGGAGCTCAAGCCCAAGGTCAACGTCATCGCGGTGGTGCCCACGACGGAGAACATGCCCTCAGGCAAGGCGATCAAGCCCGGCGACGTCGTGACCGGGTCGGGCGGAAAGACGATCGAGATCATCAACACTGACGCCGAGGGCCGGCTGATCCTGTCCGACGGGATCACGTACGCCCTCAATGAGGGGGCGACTCACATCGTCGACATCGCCACCCTGACCGGATCGATCGGGCGGACGCTTGGCCCGCTCGCGATCGGCGCCTTCAGCAACAACCCGCCGCTGATGAACCTCGTTCGCGAGGCGGCCGACCTCGCCGGCGAACGCGTCTGGGAGCTGCCGACCTGGGCGGACTACGACGGTCTGATCGATAGCGAGATCGCGGACATCAAGAACTCGACGGTGCCCTGGGCCGGCGCCACGACGGCCGCGCTCTTCCTGCGGGAGTTCGTCGAGGGGCGCCCCTGGGTCCATCTCGACATCGCCGGCAGCGCCTGGCAGGACGCGAGCGAACTGAAGACGGTCCCGAAGGGCCCGACCGGGTCAGGCGTCCGGCTGATGGCCCACCTGGCCCAACTCCTCGCGAACCGTTAGCGCCGCGCCCGGGCAGGTCCCGCTCGAGCTGCGGACGGAGCGGATGCTCCTCCGCCAGTGGCGCCCCGATGATCTCGAACCGCTGTTCGAGATCTATCAGCAGCCCGAATTCCTGGTCCACATGTCACAGCTCGACCTCGCGGGTACGCGGGAGCAGATCGAGCGCTTCAGGCTGCGCTGGACAGAGGATGGGTTTTGTGTCTGGGCGGCAATTGACCTCGCAACCGACCGCTGTATCGGACGGATCGGCCTGATTCGTCATCACGACTGGCCAATTCGCGCATCGCCGGTGGAGGTTGGCTGGGTTCTTCACCGCGATTACTGGGGTCGTGGCCTGGCGACCGAAGGCGGCCGTGCGTCGATCGAGTGCTGGCGCGACCGGCTGCCTGACGAGCA
>JALZAV010000217.1 GCA_030948145.1 Candidatus Dormiibacterota bacterium | reverse complement strand
GGCACGCTCAGCCAGGGCTCCGCCGGATTGAAGAAGCACGGCATTCCGAGCAACTCCGGCGCGGTGCAGGGCCATCGCTATAACGCCCGGGTGCTGGCGCGCCACCTAGCGACGAAACGATTCGGCGTCAACCTGGCGCCGACCACGCTCGCCGCCGAAGACGTGGTTGGCGCCCTGCTCGACGAAGCCACCCACGGCCCCGAGGTCTGGCACCAGCGCTCCTACCTCTCGCGTGTGATCGCCTTCCACGACGGGTCCGGCATCACCGACGAGGGGATCGTTCCCCTTCTGCACTTCATCGACGCGAGCGGCCCGAACGCGGTCGCCGTCACGCTCGAGTCCGACGGACAGGGCGACCCCTATCCCGCCGTCTACGTGCGCCACAAGAACCGGATCAGCGAGCATCTGCTCGCCCCCCACCCACTCCTCCAGTTCAATGGGGATCCCTATGTGCGGGAACTCGGGGCTATCCTCGCGCCGGTGCTCAAAGTATCTGCGCCCCTGCCATGAGCGACCTGCCGACCGGCACCGTCACCTTTCTTTTCACCGACATCCAGGGGTCGACGCGCCTGATCCAGGAGCTCGGCGAGGGATACGCCGCCGTACACACACAACACAACGAGCTCCTCCGGACCGCCATCGAGCAACACAGGGGTCACGAACTGCGGACGGAGGGTGACTCCTTTTTCGCCGTCTTTCCCAGTGCGGTCGACGCCGTCTGTGCTGCGGCCGCGGGCCAGCGCGCCCTCGAAGACCAATCCTGGCCCGCGGGCGTTCGCCTGCGAGTTCGCATGGGTCTCCATACCGGCGAGGCAACCGTCATGGGCCATGACTACGTCGGACTGGACGTGCACCGCGGGGCGCGCGTGGCCGGTGCCGCCCACGGCGGGCAGGTCCTGGTGTCGGAAGCGACGAGGACGCTGGTCGAGCATGCCCTGCCGCAGGGCATGTATCTGCGAGATCTGGGCCAGCACCGACTGAAGGACCTGGCGCGACCCGAACGGCTGTACCAACTGGTGGCCCCCGGCCTGCCGGCAGACTTTGCTCAGCTTCGCACGCTCGAAGCGACGCCTAACAACCTGCCAACGCAATTGACCAGCTTCATCGGTCGAGATGACCAGGTTCGGCAAGCCAAGGAGCTGCTCTTAAAGGCCCATCTCGTGACGCTGACCGGGCCCGGCGGCACCGGCAAGACCCGACTCAGCCTGCAGATCGCGGCCGACCTGCTCGGCTCCTTTGCCGATGGCGTCTATTTCGTGCCGCTATCGGCAGTTCGGGATCCGGAGCTGGTTCCGTCCGCCATCGCGCAAGCCCTGGCGATTCCTGTCACCGGAAGCCAGGCTCCGATGGACCGCCTCCTCGACGACCTGAAGGGCAAGCGGACGCTCCTGGTGCTCGACAACTTCGAACAGGTGCTCGAGGCTGGCCCGGCGCTAGCGCAGCTGCTTCGGGCGAGCGAGCCATTGCGCATCCTTGTGAGCAGTCGAGCCGTCCTGCACCTTTACGGCGAGCAAGAGTTTCCCGTCCCACCGCTGCAGCTGCCCGACCCGAAGGCGCTGCCGCCACTCGACGTGCTGTCCCAGTACGAAAGCGTCCGCCTCTTCATCGAGCGGGCGGTCGCGGTCAAGCCGGACTTTCGCGCCACGGACGAGAATGCGCCGGCGATGGCCGCGATCTGTGAGCGCCTCGATGGTCTCCCGCTCGCGATCGAGCTGGCGGCTGCTCGAACCAAGCTTTTCTCGCCGCCGGCCCTCCTCGCCCGCCTAGACAAGACCCTGATGGCGCTCGGGTCTTCGGCGCGGGACCTGCCGGGACGGCAGCAGACCCTTCGCGCCGCCATCGCATGGAGTTACGACCTGCTCGACCAGCACGCGCAGCGCCTGTTTGCGCGGTTCTCCGTCTTCGCGCGTGGTGGTGCCCTGGACCAGGCGGACGCGATCTGTGGGCCGGATGAGGAGATCGGCGGGCCGCTCGAGGACCGGCTCGATCAGCTGGCAGACCAGAGCCTGCTCCGGCGACTCCCTGAGCTCGATGCGCCGCGCTACCTGATGTTGCAGACGATCCGAGAGTACGCCGCGGAGCGCCTCAACGAAGGCGGCGAGAGGGCGACGATCCATGATCGTCACGCCGGTGCGTTCCTCGTGCTGGCCGAGCGTGCCCAGGCGGACATCTTTGGGCCGAATCAGAAGGCGTGGCTCGATCAGCTCGAACGCGAACACGACAACCTCCGGGCGGCGCTCGACTGGTGCGTCGGTCGGGGCGACGCCAGGACGGCGATGTGCCTGGGCGCCTCGCTCTGGCGGTTCTGGC
>JALZAV010000080.1 GCA_030948145.1 Candidatus Dormiibacterota bacterium | reverse complement strand
AGGCGCGCGGGCGTCAAGCCGAGATTGCGCCCGTCGGCGAGGCGCTGGGGAGAACCGGCGGCGTCGCCCGGCTCAAGGCTGCGCTTCGGTTGCAGGGCTACGACCATGGCGATCCGCGGGCGCCGGTCCCGCCCCTGCCAGAGTCCGAGCTCCCCGCCCTCCGCCGGCTGCTCGAGGCCGCCCGGCTGCTACCGAGCGCGCTGCCGGCGTGATCCCCCTTCGCGACTTCAACCCCACCCGCCGTCGCTCGCTTCTGACCGTGGGCCTGATCCTGATCAACGTCGCCGTCTACTTCTACCTCAGTCAAAATCCGGTCATGAACGAAGCGGCGATTGGCCGCTACGCGCTGGTCCCGGCTGACATCGCCGCCGGCCGCCACCTCGACACGCTGATCACGTCCATGTTCCTGCACGCGAACCTGCTCCACGTGGGAGGAAACATGCTCTTCCTGTGGATCTTCGGCAACAACGTCGAGGACCAACTCGGCGAGCTCAAGTACCTGATTCTCTACTTCGCCTCCGGTATCGCAGGAAGCCTGCTCCAGGTCTTCGTCGATCCCACCTCAACGATTCCGAATTTAGGCGCGAGCGGGGCCATCTCCGGCGTGCTCGCCGCCTACGTGCTCTACTTTCCCGGCGCGCGGGTCCTGACCTACATCGTCCCGATCTTCTTTGTCACGCTCCGCGCCTTCATCTTCATCGGCTACTGGATCGTGCTACAGGCATTCCAGGCGTTTGCCAATATCGGGACGACCGCTGGCGGCGTGGCCTTCTTCGCGCACATCGGTGGCTTTGCGATGGGCTTCATCCTGGCCTTCCTGCTTCGCCCGACGCGCCACGCCGATCCGCACCCGGGCTACCTGGTCTGAAACGTCCCGGTCAGCGGCTGAATTGGCGGATCCGGCCGTTCTCGACGTAGAAGAGCTTTTGCGCGACCGGAAAGGCGGCCTCGCGATGGCGCTCCTCGACATCGTGCTGGAGCCGTCCGAGCAGCTCCGACCCCTCACCGGCGGCGATCAGCGAGCCCCGCTCGGGTACCCCCACCACGGGAACGTCCTCGAGCATCTCCTCGAGCCACGCCCAGACCTCGGGCAGCAGCATCAAGGCCGCGCCGTAGGGTCGAGGATCGACGTAGCTCAGCATCAGCATCTGCGAGTGACCGGTCTTGTCCGTTTCCAGGCCGGTGAACTTCATGCCGGCACGGAACATCAGGGCGAGGTTGCTGAGCGCGAGCACCTCGACGTGGTCCCGCCCGACGTTCCACGCGGTCAGGTCCTGCGGCAGGAGGTAACGCATCCCCTGCGCGTAGTGCGCCGCGTAGGTCACGACCAGGTCGTTGAGCATGCGGCGGTAGACGACCGGACCGCCCGCCGACTCCAGGAAGCTGGCCGGTCGGAGCACCGGCAGGATCAGCGGGGCTCCAAACTGGGCCTCGCCATCACATTCCTGGTCGAGGCGGCGCAGTCGGGCCGCGAACAGGCGGTCGAGCGCCTGCGGTTGCTCGCGATACTGGTGGTAGAAGCTTTCCAGGTTGAAACGGAGGTCGCCTTCACGGACCCGACGAATCGTCAACTGAAACGCCTCCGGCCCCTTCTTTACGGTCCACCCCGGGCGCAGCGCGGTGAGACGCTTGAGCACGTGGTTCTCGAAGTCGTGGGCGCTCATCGTGGTCTGCTGGCCCATTGCTTCGGGTGTAACGGGGGCCCCTACGCAGGCTTGCAGCAACGGGTTGTGACAGTCGATGCCGTTTAGCGACTGGTTCCGAGGACGCGTTCCAGGCCTCGACGGGCGACTCCGTCAGGCGCTCGCGGAGGCTCGCGCGGGCGACCCCGAGCGCGCGGTCGCAACGATTTCCGAAAGGTTTCCGCAGGCGCTCGATGCCCTCGCCGGGATGGGAGAGCCCGCCGATGCCGGCCTGCTCCAGCTGACCGCCTGGCTCGCCTTTCGGTCCGGCCGAATGCCTGAGGCGGCGGCCGGCGCGGAGCGGGCGCTGGCGGTGGCAGAGGATGCGGCGACCTGGCACCTGTTGGGCCGGATCCGAACCTGGCTTGGGAGTCCGAAGGCGACCGAGGCGTTCCGCCACGCGGCACGTCTTGACCCCGAGGCCTTCGCGCTTCCCTACCGGGTTAGCCGCGAGCAGTTTGCGGCGCTGGCCGAAGAGGCCTTTGTCGCCATCCCCGCCGAGTTCCGCGCCCGGATGGATAACACGCTCGTCGTCGTGGACGACCTGCCCGAGCTCGATGCCGTGCGAGAGGGCGAGGATCCCGACATCCTTGGGATCTACGAAGGCGCGACCGCCCTCGACCGCGGGTTACCCGAGCGGATCGTCCTCTATCGGCGCAACCACGAGCAGGTCGTCAGCAATGCGGCGGAGTTGCGCGAAGAAGTCCACGAGACCATGCGGCACGAGATCGGCCACCACTTCGGAATGGAGGAAGACGAGCTCCCCTACTAGAGCTCCTCAGGTCTTGAGCGGGAATGGATTGCCCGACGGAGGCAGGTCAAGGGTGCCGCCCCGGTCGATCGTCGAAAGCGCCGTGATGAAATCGGTGAAGCCCTGCGAGGGGTCGTAGCCGGTGAGCGCCTGGTAGCAGGCGCCGAGCGTTTGGCCGCCCGCCTGGGCGATCGCATCCCAGCCGAACGTAAGCTGGCTGTGGAGGTAATAGAGAAAGAGGTCACCGCAGCCGGCTGCGATCTGATCGGTGTCCCCGGACGAGTTGTCGTTGACATAATCGGCGTGGCCCTGCGCCCACCAGTCGATTTCGGTTCGGCTGAACTCCGCGGCGATTTCCGGATGGCGCTCGAAGGCGAGGACCCGCGAGAGCGCTTCGCCGTTGACGTGCCCGCAATCCCAGCCGTTGTTGATAGCGGCCTCGAAGACCTCCACGATCTCCGCGCTGAGGAAGCCGGGGGCCTGGGTGGGGTCCGGGAGGACATGAATATCCGTCCCGGCGCAGGTGATGTGGTACGCACCGCCGGCATCGGGGTCGGTGTAGACGTAGCAGGGCAGGTTGGGCGGCGTCAAATTGCCAAACCATTGCTGGATGGCGGCGAAATCGTCCTCGGCGGTACGCAACATGGCCTGCGCCGCGGCATCACCGTCGGGCGAGCCGTCGGAATAAATGACGAAGTTCGTCGTCTGTCCGGCAAGGTGCTCGCCGGGGACCGCCTGGTGTCGCTTCGCGTGGGCGTCCAGCACCCCCCGGGCGACCTCCATCCCCGGACGGGTGAAGACACGGCCTTCCTCGCCACTCCCGAAGATCCCATGCAGCATGCCGACGTCCTGCCTACGGTCCGTAGAGTCGTCGCGCAGCGGCCACGATGTGCCGCGGCGTGATCTCGGCCTTATCCATCAGTTCCTGGGGCTTGCCCGAGCCGGGGAGATGGCGAACCGCCAGCTGAACCACCCGGGGTGGGGCCATGTCCATGGACAGCGCCTCCATGACCGCCGACCCAAGACCGCCTTCGGGGTGATGGTCCTCGACCACAATCAGCCTGCCGCGCGTGATCGCTGCCGCCTCGCGCAGCGTCTCCCGGTCAACCGGCTTGACCGAGTAGAGGTCGATGACCCGGGCCTTGATATCGTCCTTGCCGAGCTCGTCCGCCGCGGCCAGGCAATGGTGCAGCGTGACGCCGGCGCCGATCAGGGTGACCACGTCATGCGGATCGCTCCGCAGGACTTTCGAGCCACCGATCGGGAAGCGCTCGCTGCTCTCGTACAGGACCGGGTAGGCACCGCGTGTCGTCCGGATGTAGACGACGCCCTGCAGCTCGGCCATGGCGGCGACGAGGTGCGCCGTCGAGGTGGCATCCGAAGGGTAGAGGACGGTCGATCCACTCACCGCCCGCATCGCGGCCAGGTCCTCCAGCGCCATCTGTGAAGGTCCGTCCTCGCCGATCTCCACCCCCGCGTGGGAGCCCGACAGCCGGATGTTCGCCTGTGAAATGGCGGCCATGCGGATGAAGTCAGAGGCGCGACTGAAGAACGCCGCGAAGGTGGAGGCAAAGGGGATGTAGTGACGCACGCTCATGCCGACGGCGGTCGCGACGAGTTGCTGCTCCGCGATGAACATTTCAAAGAAGCGATCCGGATAGGCCTTCGCGAACTCGTCGGCGAAGGTCGAGTTGCTGACCTCGCCGTCCATCGCCACCACGGTCGGGCGCGCTCCGAGTGCTTTCAGCGCATCGCCGTAGGCCTTCCGGGTGGCGACCTTGTCATCCTTCTTGTAGGTGGGCAGCGTGATCGACGGGTGGCTGTCCTTGATCGCCGGCTCGCCCGGCTCCGGCTTGATGCCGTCGATCCGGAGCCGCCGGATGCCACCAAGCTCGGCGATGGCGCGCTCGGCCATGTCGGCCGGCAGCGCCTTCCCGTGCCAGCCATCCTTGTTCTCGATCTCGCTGAAGCCCTTGCCCTTGAGCGTACGCGCGATGATGACGGTCGGCCTGCCGGTCGCGTCGCGCGCCTGGCCCAGCGCCTGATCGATCTGCTCCAGGTCGTGACCGTCGATGACGACGGCGCGGCAGCCGAAGGCCTGGACCCGGTCGCGGTAATGGTCCGTTTCCCAGCCATACTCGGT
Organism: Candidatus Dormiibacterota bacterium; assembly: GCA_030948145.1. Lineage (GTDB taxonomy): Bacteria > Chloroflexota > Dormibacteria > CF-121 > CF-121 > JALYYC01. The sequence goes on along the minus strand of JALZAV010000080.1, from coordinate 4,300 downwards.
CGGCCCGCGCTGACCGAGGCGGTTGATGTCGAAAATGGCGGTGAAGTTCGACAGCTGGTGGTAGCCGGCCTTGTCGAGGCCTTCCCAGATCGAGCCTTCGGCCAGCTCGCTGTCGCCGCAGAGGGTCCAGACGTGGTAGGGAAGCTTGTCGAGCTTGCGACCCGCCAGGGCGACTCCGACGGCGATCGGAAGACCCTGGCCGAGGGACCCGGTCGCCACGTCAACCCATGGCAGGACCGGCGTCGGGTGCCCCTGCAGGGGCGACCCGAATTTCCGGTAGGTCATCATCTCCTCCTCGCTGATCACGCCGACAGCGCGAAACATCGCGTACAGCAGCGGCGAGGCATGGCCTTTGGAAAAGATCAGGTGATCGTTGGTAGGTTGAGAAGGATTGTTCCAGTCGTAGTGCAGGTAGCGGGTGATCAGCACGGCCATCACGTCCGCCGCCGACATCGAGGACGTCGGGTGGCCCGACCCCGCGGCGGTGCTCATCCGGATCCCGTCCACGCGCAGCTGCTGGCCCAGTTCGCGCATGAAATCGAAATCGTGCGTTGTGCGTGCTTCGGTCACCGAGCTCTTTGCCATTGGTTCACCCCGCGAACGAGTGGACGATGCTGCGTTGCCTAGCTTAGCTTCTGCGCCCGCTCAGGCGGTCGAAGCCGGACGCTGGTCGAGAGGACGCGGCCCCCGCGACCGGCTGCGGCGCCGGCGGGTGTTCCAGGATTGCCCGTTGCGCGCCGGCCGTGGGGCATTGCCGTTCGCGGTCGGCTGGACCTGCACCAGCGTTGACGCCACGTAGCGCCAGTCGCCGGCGTTGAAGAGGTGACCGAGGTCGATCTCCGGCAGATCCGGGGCGCCCTGCCGGCGCAGCTGGCGCCAGGCCGGTTCATCCTCGGGCGTAAGGAAGGTCAGCGCGCGACCTTTTACTCCCATTCGGGCGGTCCGTCCGACGCGGTGGGTCAGCCACTGCGGTGAATCGGGGAGATCGAAGTTGATCACCAGGTCCACGTGGCTGATGTCGAGGCCGCGGGCCGCCACGTTGGTGGCGACCAGGACGTTCGTGCGCATCGCGCGAAAGCCGTCCATGGTGCGGTCGCGCACATTCTGCGAGAGGTTGCCCTGCAGGTCGGCACTGTCGTGGCCCATGTTCCGCAGGTCACGGCTGAGCTTTCGAACCCCGTGCTTGGTACGGCCGAAGACGATCGCCGAGCCGCGATGCGATTGCAGAAGACGGCTGAGCGTCCGAACCTTATCCACTCGCGCCACCCTGAGCAGCCCATGCTCGAGCAGGTCCTCGGCTTCCGAGACGACCACCACCCGAACCGGGTTGTCCAGATGTCGTTCGATCATGCGAGTGACCCAGTCGGGCATGGTCGCGGAGGCGAGCACGATTTGCGGCTCATACGTAAGGTTGATGATTCGCTCGACGTCGGGCGCGAACCCGGCGTCCAGCATCTCGTCCCCTTCGTCCAGAACCAGCAGGTGGACACGGCTCAAGGAGAGCTTCCGCCGCGTGACCATGTCGAGGATGCGGCCCGGGGTCCCGATGACGACGTCGACGCCCGCCTTGAGCGCGAGTTCCTGGGTGGCGTAGCCGACGCCACCGTAGATCAGGCCACACTTGAGGTTCGTTGAGAGCGAACGAAAGACCCGTTCGACCTGGATCGCCAGTTCGCGGGTGGGGGTCACGACCAGGGCGCGGGGCCCCGGTCCGCTGACGGCCATCAGCTTCTCCACCAGCGGGAGCATGAAGGCGAGCGTCTTCCCGGAGCCGGTAGGCGCCTGGATGACGACGTCGCTGCCGCGCAGCATCGGGGGAATGGCTTCGGCCTGGACGGCCACGGGGGCGTCGATCGAACTCTTGGCTAGGGCGGTCAGCATGCGGGCACTCACGCCCAGATCGGCAAACGTCGATGTCACGAGGGATACTCCTCGGTCCCCTCTACCTATTGTTTATTGTTAGCCGCGATCTGCAGGACACCGTTCAGTGACGGGGAGGAGAACCCAGAGCGGGCGACCTGATATATGAGGTCCACCCGAGTGTACCAGTTCCGGCCAGGCCCAAGCGTAACGAATACGGACGGTGACGGGTTAGGCGATGGTTGACTGGTACCCCCAGGCGGAATCGAACCGCCGTTGCAGCCTTGAAAGGGCCGCGTCCTAGCCGCTAGACGATGGGGGCGCGAACCGAGCTTATGCTAGCAAGCGGTCCGAGGCGTTACTCCCGCCAGCGCATCTTGAGTTGCTCGTATCCGAGCGCCGTGAGCGTTTCGGCCATATACGCCGCGTTTCGGCCCTGAGACCACGTGACAACCAGCGCCCTGGTCGCCAGGGAGAGCGCCTCATAAATGGCGAAGCGCCGGCCATCGTACTCAGGGCGGACGGCGAGGTAGGCGTCGAGGAAGATGCGCCGGGCCTCCCGCGCCTGGGCGGTATCCGACCAGTCCTTCGGGGACGCCGGCCAGAGGTGGCCACAGTACTTGCCCAGGTCGAAGCTCGGCTCGGCCTGGACGAAATATTCAACGTCGATCATGCCGTAGTTCTGCCCGTCAAAGAGGAACTGGTTGTACTTGTAGTCGCCGTGCGATGGGACGGGTGCTTCCGGGGGCAACTTCTGCGCCTTCGCGGTGATCTGCTTCAGGAGATCGCGGAGCAGCATGTAGACCCGGGGCGCGGAAAGCTTGAATTCTTCAAGCCGCTTGTAGATTCGATCGATCTCGACATCCACGGTGTGCGGCTCGCCGACGTCGATCCCAGATGCATGGATATGGCCGATCATCCGACCGGCAACCTCACACTGCCGGAGGAAGACCTCGGAATGGCGATCTCCCTTGACCTCGTCACCGGGGATCTCCGACTGCAGGAGGAGGGAGTCATTCGGGTAGTAGGCCAGGGGCTCAGCCAGGACGAGGTCACCGTTGGCTCTCGCAGGCAGATCCCAGAGAGCTTTCATAACCTGATAGGTCATCGCGCCGCGCCGGCTGTGCTGAACCTTCCCGTAGAGCGTGAGGGGTCGCTCTTCGCCAACCTCTGCCTCGTAACGCAAGATGCAGGAAATCTCCGGAAGGTACTTGACCAGAGACGCGGTTACCGACTGAATCTCGACCCCGGGTCGCATCTTCTTGAAATGATCGAGGAGCAACGGTTGCACCGAGGCCGTGGCGGATACCTTGCCAAGTTTGGGAAAAACCGGGTCAGTGGGAAAAAAGAACATGAACATGTTGAGCTCAGGGAAGAAGCGCGCGAAGCCCTGGGGATCAAGGGGGTTGCCATTCTGGCTCTGGAGTAAGCGGCCGATGCGCGATCGGTAATCCTCGCAGTCCTCGTCATTGAAATAGGCCTTCGTCCAGAAGAGCTGTTTAGCCTCGACGCCACCCGGCATTTCCAGCTCCGCCTCGTAAACGTTCCACAGGATCCGCGGCGCCTCGAAACGTCGGCCAGTCTTGGTCCGGACCTTCTTTACCTGGACCGACGAGAGCACTGGGCCAAGGACCTGTTCGGCAAGCATTGCCGCCATGGCCTCAGTTTCGGACGCCGCCTTGATCGTTGAGTAGTTAACCGGCATCGTGAGGCAAGTGACAGCTTACGACATGATTGCTTACGGATCCCCTAACCGAGAGCCGCCGGGCTGCGATCAACCCGGCGGCTCCCCTTCCGAACCAGACGGTCGTTACCGAACGAACTTGGACAGGATCTCCCGCCGCTTGATCCAGGCGGCACCCAGAAGGGCGAGAAGCCCGAACACCGCGCCGTCGGCGATCGGCATCGATCGTGACGCCGCCAGGGCGCCTGCGCCGGTATTCGCCAGGGTCCCGACTGCGGCACCCGCCCCGGACGTCTGCGTGTTTGTGGGGACCGTCGTGGTCGTCGTCGGCGGTGTCGTCGTAACAATGACCGGCGCGACTTCACCTGCGGTCTCCACCTCAGCAGCGCCCACGGTCTCAGTGGCCGTTTCGCCACCGCCCCCGCTTACAGACGTTGTCGTCTCATTGACTGTCGCGGCCCCGTTCGCGCTGCCGACGCTCTCCTGGTTGGCGCTGGTGCTGCTCGCGCCGGCGACCGAGCCGGCTCCCGAGCCACCGCTACCCTGGTTGGCGCTGGTGCTGCTCGCGCCGGCGACCGAGCCGGCTCCCGAGCCACCGCTGCCCTGGTTGGCGCTGGTGCTGGATGCCCCGGCGACCGAGCCGGCGCCCGAGCCGCCGCTGCCCTGGTTGGCGCTGCTGCTGGATGCCCCGGCGACCGAGCCGGCGCCCGAGCCGCCGCTGCCCTGGTTGGCGCTGCTGCTGGATGCCCCGGCGAC
>JALZAV010000216.1 GCA_030948145.1 Candidatus Dormiibacterota bacterium | reverse complement strand
CGGTGAGGTGACGGGCGTCCCAGGCTCCAGCGACCGACGGATCTTGCCAGTTTTGGGCCACGCCCAGCTACGCGGCGAGCGTCCCTTCTGACTCCGGCGTCTTGATCTCGATCACCTCGCCAAAGCGGTGGACGGTTTCGATGGCGTCGTAGAGGGGGACCGCCCGGTCCGCCGGAATCAGGTCCGTGATCTTGACGTAGTAGCTGCGGCCCTCTGGCCACACCAGTGTCGGCACGCCGAAGACGCCGCGGCGGACCGCCTCCTCGTGTTCGCTTGCCAGCGTCGTGAAATCGGTCGCTTTGAGATCGGCTTCCCAGCGGACGACGTCCAGGCCTGCGCGCTCGGCCACCGTTCGGTGGGTCGCGTGCTGATCGACAGGGAGGTGGTCCTGGTGGCGGGCGCGCTGGAGAGCGAGGCGGAAGCGACCGCCCGCCTCCTGACCCTGGGCGCGGGCGGCTGTCGCCGCCCGAAACGCTGGTAAGCCTTGGGCCTGTGGGTCGCGCTCCCAGACTGGCGGCTGGGCATGCCCCTCGTGGGCTGCGTGGTTCTGACTCAGCGAGAAGAAGCGGTACTGCGGCCGGATACGCCCGGCTTTCTCGACCTCGGCCAACCACATCGCTCCGCGGTAGGCCCATGGGCAAAGGAAGTCTATATAGATAGTCGGTTCACCGACGGTCATCGCGTGGTCGAGTGTACCGGTGTCGACGTGGCCAGTCGCGGAATGACTTCCGATTCAAACCGCTGCAGCGGTCCCTGGTCGTAGGCGATGCCCGGGATATAGATGATGACGTAGTCGATGCCCGCCTCCATCATGCTCTCGAGATGCGCCGCGACCTGGTCGGCGTCGGCGACCAGCGTGCCCTCGCGGAAGGACTCGTCCTTGCGGGCTCGGGCGGTCGCCTTGTCGACATCTTCGCCCTTGCCGATGACCAGCACATTCGCCTCCGAGGACTTGATGATGTCGTCGTAGTTGCGACCGACGGTGTCGCAGTGCTCCCGGAGGACGCCGAGCTTGTGCCGGATGGTCTCCGGGTCGCCGCCGATGTTGCAGGCGTCACCAAACTGGGCGACCAGCTTCAGCGTGACCCGCTCGCCCGAGCCACCGATCCAGAGCGGAATGTGCGGCTTTTGCACGCCTTTCGGCTCGTTGATGGGCCGGTCGATCGTGTAGTACTTGCCCTTGAATGTGGGATAGTCGTCGCTCCACATCTTGTGGACGATCTCGCAGGCCTCCTTGAACATTCCCATCCGCTCTCTGAGCTCCGGGAATCCGTAGCCGTAGGCACGCCACTCGTGCTCGTACCAGCCGGCGCCGATGCCGGCGTTCAGACGCCCGCGGCTGGCGACGTCCACGGTAGACGCGATCTTCGCGTAGAGCGCGGGGTTGCGATAGCCGTTGCAGCCGACCATCTGGCCGACGCGAATCCGTTTTGTGTCCCGCACCAGCGTGGAGGTGATCGTCCAGCACTCGAAGGTGGCTTCCAGCGTCGGTTCCGGCACCGTATGGAAGTGGTCGTAGACCCAGATCGAGTCCCAGCGGCCCTTGTCGGCCACCTGGGCGACCCTCGTCATCGCCTCATACTTCTCAACGGGATCCTTGATCTGCACCAGGTCCATGCGCCAGCCTTGGGGGACGAACACGCCAAATTTCATTGCCATGATTGGAGTTTAAAGGCCATGCCGGTTGAGGTGCGTTGTTCGAACGATGGAAGCGGCTACCGGTGCACCGTAGAGGTCTCGGACAAAACCGGCACGAGCCGCCACCTGGTTCGCGTGTCGGCGAAGGAGTTCGAACGGTGGAGCCGGGGACGTTCGGCCGAGGAATTGGTGGCCGACAGCTTTGGCTTCCTGCTCGAGCGCGAGCCGAAAGAGTCGATCCTCAAAGAGTTCGATCTTTCGGTGATTCAGCGCTACTTTCCGGACTACGAGCGCGCCATCACCCAGGGCCGACCCTGAATGCAGGGTCAGCCCATGGATGCGACCGTCGAGTCAGTCGCCTGACTGGCCGCGACTCAGTTCGAAGATGAAGTGGTACTTGGCGCCGTTGTTGATCGAGATGAGCCTCATCTGCCCGCGCGCCTGGCTGTAGAGACCGGTGCCGCCGGTGATCGATAACACGGTGTCCGAGGTGTCGTTGAACGGCCCCTCCACCGTGATCTGGCCGCCGGCCAGGAACGTGGTCCACCGGCACTCCCAGGTTCCCGCCGATCCGCTTTCGATTCGGGTGCAGTCACCGCGGTCGCTTCCAACCTTGATCCTGTCGGCCTTGTCGTAGACCGGGTTATGGAACGTGAGAATGCTGCCCGGATGGTCGCTGCCGTCAAAGACGGCGTCGGTATCGGCGTGCTCGATCACATGTACCGTCGCGCGAGGTGACCCCGATGC
>JALZAV010000215.1 GCA_030948145.1 Candidatus Dormiibacterota bacterium | reverse complement strand
CCGACCACGCCAATCGTGGTGCGTTCGACAAACCAGACCGAGCCGAGGTGGTCGGCGACAATGGCGCTCCGTTCGGCGGGCCCCAGTTGATTGTTCGCCAGGCCGAGCAGAAACAGCTGGCCGATCCGCTGGTCCTCGGTCATCGAGGCAAAGACCTGGTCGGCACAGGACGTCGCGCGCGGGGTCGGAGCCACCGACGGGGCAACTACCGGCGTCGAGGAGGGACCCGACCGGCCGGCAACCGGGCCACACCCCGCGATGCCAGCGACGACGGCGATGATCAGGAGGATCGCGATCAGCCGTGACATCCCTGGCCGTAGTCTCGCCTATCCGATCGGGCGCGACTGACCGCGGCCGGGGTTGCTACAATAACAATATCAACTTATCCGTTAACGCTGCTGACAGTTATCGGCTGACCCTGCCCCGGCTCGCCGGCCTCTCGCCGGCGGCCCTCAGGCGGCGAATCCGCCGCGGACCGACGCTGGCGGTGATCGCCATGCTGGTCGTGAGCCTGACCACGGCGACTGCCGGCTGGCAGCTCGGCCGTCTCGATGCGGCCGCCCTGGACCAGCAGCGAAACGGCATCGCGCAGCAGCTCTCTGGGGTTGAAACCGGCCTGCAGGCCGCCGCCACCATCGGCGTCGATCAGACAGACCTCTCCCCCATTGATCGCCAGGCGGCCGCGCTCCGCCGCCAGCAGCGAACCGCCTCGCCTCCCGCTTTGCGGCGAATCGGCGCCCGGGCGGCAGCGCTACAGGCGCAGGTCGTTTCCTTGCAGCGCGCACAACTGGCGGAGAACGCCGCCGTCGAGCAGGCCGCCCTCGTGCTCGGCCAGCGCTACGCAGGGCGGCTGGAGGCGATGCGAGTTGCGGGCCTCTCCGCGCTCGCCATCGGACGCAACGACGCCACGGTGGCCGCCTTTTTACAGCTTCAAATCGGCCGAACCGCCGGCCTGATGGAGCGCTATGCCGCGTTCATCGGATCGGCCGATCCCAATCAGCTGGCGCTCGGGGTGGCCGGGGTGCAGCGCTACAGCCCGCTGGTGCACAACGCGCTGGTGGCGCAGCTACCGGCGCAGGTGATCGTCGTCTCGATCGCCGGCCAGCGGCTGCAGGCATTCGATCATGGCAGCCTCGTCCAGGAGAGCCTGGTAACGACCGGGCGTCCGGCATTGTCGACCGACATCGGCCGAATGCAGGTGACGCGGAAGTCGAGCCCATGGACGATGCAGTCGCCCTGGCCGAAGAATTCACCGTACTGGTATCCGGACACGAAGGTGGCAATGGTGCTCTGGTTTACGAACACCGGCGAAGGCATTCACGACGCCGACTGGGAACCCGCCTCCGCCTACGGCCCGGGGTCGACCGCCGGTCCGTACGCCAGCCACGGCTGCATTCATACGCCGGTCGACGTCATGAGCTACCTCTTCGGCTGGGCCCAGGTCGGGACGCCGGTCGTCGTCATCCCCGGCGACGGTGCCACGGCCGCGGCGCAGACGGCCCAGGTGACCGTCGATTCGCAAGGCCGGCCGCTCGGCAGCCAGCCCTCGGGGGTCTAGCCCTTCTTACTCGGCGACAAACCGGTAGCCAATGCCCGGCACGGAGTGGATGAAGTGCGGCTTGTCCGAGTCGCGCTCGATCTTCTTACGCAACCGGTAGACGTGGGCGTCCACGGTGCGGGTCTCGATCTCGACTTCATAGCCCCAGACCTTGCGCAGCAGCTCGCCCCGGCTCACTACCTGGCCGGCCTGCGAGGCCAGCAGGGAGAGGAGGTTGAACTCGGTCAAGGTCAGCGATACTTCCTTGCCTTCACGCCATACCTGGCGGGAGTTCATGTCGATGATGAGGCCGGGGAACTCGAAGCGCGTCTTGGGTTGCTGCGTCGTGACCGCCTGCTCGCTGCGGCGCAGATGAGCTCCCACCCGGGCTAAGAGTTCCCGTACCTCAAACGGCTTGGTCAGGTAGTCGTCGGCCCCCACCTCGAGTCCGACGACGACGTCGATGGTGTCGTTCTTCGCGGTCAGCATGATCACCGGGACCTGGGCGCCGTCCGCGCGGAGCTGGCGGCACACGTCCATGCCGGAGACGCCCGGCAGGTTGAGGTCGAGGATGACGAGGTCGGGCTCCGACTTCTCGATCATCTCCATCCCCTTCTCGCCGGTGTCGGCTTCGATCAGGGTGAGGTTCTGACCCACGCATGCCATTCGGACGACCTCGCGCGTCGGAGCGTCGTCCTCGATCATCAGGATTGTCTTCGGGAACGGCATTTTGACGGGTCTACTCCTTCTCCAAAAAGTTCGTCACTTGCAGCATGAATTTCTTCAGTTCGATCGGCTTCGCGATGTACCCACTACAGCCCGCGGCCAGCGCCAGCTCTTCGCTTCCT
>JALZAV010000214.1 GCA_030948145.1 Candidatus Dormiibacterota bacterium | reverse complement strand
CGAGGCCTGGATGCCGACCTGTTAATCGGCGCCTACCTGCTGAACTCCGGCATCCGGTCGCCGAGTCTCGAGGCGCTCGCCTCCGATGTGCTGCATCGCGCGATCGAGGGACCCGAGTCGCTCTTCGGCACCGGCAAGACGGCGCTGACCTGCGACCAGGTGGAGATCGCGCGTTCCGCCGCGTTCTACGGCGACCGCATGCGGGTCGTGCTCGAGCTGGCGCCGCGCCTCCAGTCCGAGCTGGACCGGCTGGGCAATGGCGAACTGTTCCGGGAACTCGAGATGCCGCTGGTGCCGGTGCTCGCCGAGCTCGAGATCGCGGGCGTCGCGATCAATACGCCCTACCTGCAGGAGGTCTCCCGCGAGCTCTACGACCAGTTGCAGCGGCTCGATCAGGAGATCGCCGACGTCGCGCACGGGCCGATCAATGTCAACTCGCCGCAGCAGCTGGCACGCTTTCTGTTCGAAGACCTGGCCCTCCCCGGCGGGCGCCGGACCAAGAGCGGCTACTCGACCGACGCGAACGTGCTCGAGGGGTTGCGCGACCAACACCCGGTCGTACCGAAGATCCTCGAGTTCCGACAGCTGAGCAAACTGAAGGGGACGTACGTCGATGCCCTGCCGTTGCTCGCCGATGCGCGCACGCACCGGGTTCACACCTCCTTCAATCAGACCGTTGCCGCCACCGGCCGCCTCTCGTCGTCGGACCCGAACCTGCAGAACATCCCGATCCGCACAGAAGGAGGCCAGAAAGTCCGGCGGGCGTTTGTGCCGAGCCGTGAGGGCGATGTGCTGCTCTCGGCCGACTACTCGCAGATCGAGCTGCGGGTGCTTGCCCATATGACTGATGATCCGGTCCTCGTCGACGCCTTTGCCCGCGGCGAAGACATCCATGCGCGGACCGCGGCCGAGGTCTTCGCGATTCCTCAGGCGCAGGTCACCGCCAACCAGCGGCGTCTGGCCAAGGTCGTCAACTTCGGTTTGTTTTACGGCCTGAGCGATTTTGGGCTGGCCCGCGACACCGGCATGTCCACCGAGGAGGCGCGGGTCTTCATCGACGCCTACTTCCGCGCCTACAGCCGCGTCCGCGAGTTCCTCGAGGGGATCAAGATGCAGGCGCGCGAGCAGGGCTACGTCGAGACGCTGCTGCACCGACGGCGCTACATCCAGGACATCCGGTCGCCGAACCGGATGCTGCGGCAGGGGGCCGAACGGATCGCGATCAACATGCCGGTGCAGGGCTCGGCGGCCGACATCATGAAGCTCTCGATGATCCGCCTCGATCGCTACCTGCGCCAAAACCATCTGAGCAGCCGGATGATCCTGACCGTGCACGACGAGCTGGTGTTCGAGGTCACCCCGACGGAACGTGAACGCCTCATCGATGTCGTGCCGGACCTGATGGCGGGCGTCTTTCCGCTCAACGTTCCGCTGCAGGTCGACCTGAAAGTCGGACCAAACTGGCAGGACATGGAGCGGGTCCGCGTCGTCGCCGCGAAGGCGTAGCGGGCCTTGCCAGAGCTTCCCGAGGTCGAAACGGTCGTCCGCGACCTGCGGCCGCAGCTCAGCGGCCGTCGGATCGAGTCGGTCGCGTTGAGCGGCGAACCCGCCGCGCTCGCCCGGGTCATTCGATTTCCGACCCCCGACGAGCTCGTTGTGCGGCTCGTCGGGGAGACCATCAAGTCTGTAGAGCGCCGGGGCAAGTACATCGTGATGCCGCTCGAGTCGGCCGATGAACGTTTTGTTGTGCACCTCGGGATGACCGGGCACCTTCGGGTCTGGGAGCCGGAGGAGGCGCCCATGAAGCACACCCACTTCCGGGCGACGCTCGACAGCGGGGCGGAGCTTCGCTACGACGACCCCCGCCAATTCGGTCGGCTCCTGGTCGGAACCCAGGAGGAGATGATCGCCGCCCGGGCCTTCCCGGGCCGCCTCGGTCCCGAGCCGATCCACGGCGACCTCACCGAGGCCGCCTTCGAGGCGCTGATTCGGGCCCGGCGACGCCCGGTGAAATCGGCGCTCCTCGACCAGTCTTTCCTGGCCGGCGTCGGCAATATCTACGCGGACGAGGCATGTTTTCGGGCTGGAATCCGTCCTAGCCGTTGGACCCACCGTCTAACCGCGCGTGAGCGGCGGGGCCTGTACTCGGCCATCCAGGAGGTTCTGGAGAACAGCATTGCAGCGCGAGGCTCGTCGATCATCAACTACGTCGACGCCTTTGGTTCCAAAGGGAGTAACCAGGAGCGGCTACTCGTCTACGGCCGCGCCGGGGAGCCTTGCCTGACATGCGGGACGCCCTTACGGGGGACGCGCCTGGCCGGCCGTGGCACCGTATATTGCCGCAAATGCCAGCGCTGATCCATCCCAGCTGGCCGAAACTCAGCCG
>JALZAV010000079.1 GCA_030948145.1 Candidatus Dormiibacterota bacterium | reverse complement strand
TCGAAACCCGAGGCCGTGACGGCGACGAGCTGGACGTTCTCCTGCTGACTGAGGAGCCGGCGTTTCCCGGTTCGGTGCAGGCCGCCAGACCGATCGGCGTCCTGGACATGGCGGATCGAAAGGGCGAGGATCAGAAGATCCTGGCCGTTCCTGCCGGTGACCCTCGGTACCACGAGTTGCGGCAGCTGGCCGACCTTCCGGACCACTGGAAGCTCGAGATCAAGACGTTTTTCGACACTTATCGGCAGCTGGATGGCAAGAATCCGGAGATCCGTGGCTGGCGAGGCGCGCCCACCGCCTGGAAGCTGATCGAATCCGCGCAGCGAGCTTATAAGAAATACGGACCGGCGTGACCCCGGCGCTGACCCCTATTGTCGTTGCCGACGTTGCGGCGCTGGCTGAGGCGGCAGCGGCCTGGACCGCCGAGCGACTGACCCGCGCCGTCGCCGGGCGGGGCGCCTGTTATGTGGCGCTCGCCGGGGGTGGAACGCCGCGTGGCTGCTACCAGCGGCTGGCCCAGCCGCCCTATGACGGTCGCCTCGCCTGGAACAGACTCTTCGTGTTCTGGTCCGATGAGCGCCAGGTCGCGCTCGACGATCCTGAAAGCAATTACGGCATGGCGAAGGCGGCGCTCCTCGATCGGGTCCCGATCCCCCCGCAGCAGATCTTTCCCCTGGTCGGGAACCCGCAGGCCGACCTCGAACGCGTGCCGAAGGATGGCGCCGGCCGTCCCTGCTTCGACCTGATTCTTCTCGGGCTGGGGGAGGACGGGCACACCGCGTCGCTCTTCCCCGGCGACGCGGCACTCGACGAACAGCGGGCCTGGGTGGCCGCCGTTCGAGCCTCGAAACCGCCACCGCGGCGACTGACCATGACGGTTCCGGTCATCAATGCCGCGCGGGCCGTGCTCTTCCTGGTTTCCGGGGAGGGCAAACGGCAGGCGCTTGCGGGGCTACTCCGCCGGGATCCCCGGCTCCCGGCGAGCCGCGTCCAGCCCGGTGACGGCGAATTAGAGGTGATCGCCGACCGCGCCGCCTATCCGGACTCCTGAGATTTGCCGTCCCGGTGATCCGTCGGGCGTGCCGGCACGTTTCCTATTCAGAACGTGGGACGACCGGTTCTCAAGGAGGCGCGCGATGATCGAGGAGGCGAACGACGAAATCCGGGCGAAAGCTGCGCTGGCCCAGCGTCGCCGCCGCGACGAGACCAGCACGCGGCGGCCCTACTACTATCTGGACTGGCTCATCGGCGAACTCGAGGAGTTGCACATGGCGGGGAAGAAGCGCGTGCCGATTGCCTTCGAACCCAGGCTGCTCGCGCTTGCCGAGATGCTGCCGTCGGGGGTCGCGATGCCCGCCTGGCGGACCCTGATCCGGCACGTGATCGACCAGGTCTTCGACCTCCAGGAGCAGCTGCTGCGCCTTCGGTACCCGGATTCCGCCGTCGCCTGAATCCGGCCCGGAGCGAGCCGGAAGGGAAGAGCGATCCGTAGTGTCGGACTATCACATAACTTGTTTCTTGACACGCTCAACGCAGCGTGACATCTTGGTAACGCAGCGACCAAGACAAATACAAAGAGGCAGGGATTTTCAGCACTGTGGCCACCGTCTATCTTCACCGCCGGCCGACCCGACCGGTCGCCCACCGGATCGAACGACGCGCCCGTAAGCGGACGGTTCTGGCCACCGCCATGAGCGCCGGCCGCCTGGCGGCCTGGACCCTCGGCTTCTTTGTGATCGGCTGGTTGGTGGCGGCCGGTTTCTACGGCCTGCTGGTCAGCGCGTGAGGCACGCCTCGGGCCGCCGGAACCCGCACCGGCACGCGCAGTATCAGATCAAGCTCTGGCGCCGCCGCCGTCGGGCGGGCTTGCGCCGGATCATCATTCTGTCGTTGCTCGCCTTCTTCATGCTGCCCCTCCTCACGGTGCCGGCCGTCGCGGCGCAAACGGTGGGCGACCTGCCGGCGGTGACCGGCCTCTCCTCCAACAACCTGCAGCAGGACATGCTCATCTACGATCGCCGTGGCAACCTGCTGGCCGACATCGGGGACCAGGGCGACCACCGGATCGTTGTCCCCCTCGGCTATATCTCGCCCAACGTCATCAACGCGACGATCGCGATCGAGGACCACACCTTTTACTCGAACAGCGGCGTCGACGTCGGCGGCACGCTTCGCGCCGCCCTGGCCGACTACAGCGGCCACGGGATCAAACAGGGTGGCAGCACGATCACTCAGCAACTGGTGAAGCAGGTCTTCATCGGCCCCCACCCGGACAGCACCCTGCAGCGCAAGATCAAAGAGGCGGTGCTCGCGGTCGAGGTAAACAAGCGCTACACGAAGTCGGAGATTCTCGGGATGTACCTGAACACGATCTTCTACGGCAGCCAGACCTACGGGATCGAGGCCGCCGCCCGTAGCTACTTCCAGAGCAATGCCCACGACCTGACGCTGGCCCAGGCGTCGCTGCTCGCCGGTCTGCCACAGGCGCCAACGAAGTACAACCCGATCGTCAACTTGACCTCGGCCAAAAAGCGCCAGCTCGACGTCCTGAATGCGATGGTGGACAACCACTACATCACGCGCGCCCAGGCGGACGCGGCCTACGCCGCCAAGCTCACGTTCTACCCGCCGACGAACCACTTCGAGGCGCCGCACTTTGTGGACTACGTGCTGCAGACGCTCCGCACGCAGTTCCACATCCAGCCGACTGACCGCAGAGGCTACCGCGTATATACCAGCCTCGACCTGGGCCTCCAGCACCTTGCCGAAGGTGTCGTGCGCGACCAGATCGCTCAGAAGGGCAACTTCTACAACTTCCACGATGCCGCACTCGTCAGCATGGATCCGCGCACGGGCGAGATTCTGGCCATGGTCGGTGGCAACGACTACAACCGTCCGGGTGGCCAGATCAACATGGCGAACACGCCGCGCCAGCCTGGCTCGACGTTCAAGATCTACACCTACACCGCAGCCATCGAGAGCAGGAAGTTCAACATGATCACGCCCATCCTGGATGCCCCGCTCGTCTTCCCCGTTTACGGTGGCGACAGTGGCTTTGAACCCTACATGCCGCTCAATTACGACCTGAGATTCCACGGCCAGCTGCCGCTCAAGATGGCGATGGGCAACTCGATGAACATCCCCGCCCTCAAGACCGAGCTTCGGGTCGGCATCCCCAGCGTGCTCGACGTGGCGCGCCGGATGGGCGTCACCCACCTGACGCAGCCGGATGAGAACTACTCGATGAGCCTCACGCTCGGCTCCTACGAGGTCACGCCGGTTGACATGGTGACCGGCGCCTCGACGCTCGCCACGCTCGGCGTGCGGCATATGCCGGCGCCAGTCCTCAGCGTGAAGGACGGGCTCGGCCACGACGTCATCACCTACGACCCGTTGAAGAACGAGTACCGGGCGATCAGCCCGCAGGTCGCCTTCATCATCGGCTCGATCATGTCGGACGATCGCAACCGCTGCCTGGAGTTCGGGTGCAACGGGGATCTGACGCTGCCTGGCCGCCACGTCGCCGCCAAAACCGGCACGACGCAGGACTTCCACGACAACTGGACCGTTGGCTTCACCCCGACCCTGGCCACGGCCGTCTGGGTCGGCAACCCGGACAACAAGCCGCTCAGCCACAACTCGACCGGGATCGTCGGCGCCGCACCGATCTGGCACAAGTTCATGCAGCAGGCGCTGGCGTCCACGCCTGACCAGTGGTATACGAAGCCGGCCGGGCTCGATCAGATCGGCGACAACTACTTCCTGCCCGGCACGGAGAACGTGCGGTCCCAGGTGCTGGCCTGGCCGACCTGCCGCTTCGGCAGCTACAACCCCTACAACCTGACCTACGCCGACATCCTGGTCGACGGCGTGCCCTGCGTCCTCGGCGGCGGCGCCCGGCCGATCACCCTGCGGCAGCCAAGACAGTAGCCAGGACAGTCAAAGATAGGAGCGCCGGGAAAGGGGACGGATCCGGCGCTCCTACAGTGGGTCGGCAAGACTGAAGCCCCTCGGGTTGATACGAAGCCCGGTTACGGGTACACTCCCGTGCCGTGCGTCGCGGACTCGGTTTGCTTTTAGCCGTGTTGGTCCTCTCTGCCTGCGGCACCACGCCGGCGGCCCAGGGGCCGATCACCCGCGCGACACCGGCGCCGTCGGCAACCGGCGGCGCCACGCCGAAGGCCACCGCCCTTCGCTCTCCGGCGCGTGGTGCGCAGGACGCGATTCCAGGCCCGGCCGGAATGACGCTCTCCCAGGAGATCGGCGCTGTCATGATGGTCGGCTTCTCAGGTCCACTGACCCCAGCCATTCTGGCCGACTGGCGCCTGCGTCAGTACGGCGGCCTGATCATCCTGCCGGAGAACCGAAACGCGACCAGCGCGTCGGGCTTCCGGCAGTTGATTCAGGAAATCCGGGCGGCCGCGGGCCACACACTGCTGGCAGCCACCAGCCAGCCGGATAGCTCGTCAGGCCTGCGCAGTCTCGGCTTCGATGTCAACCTCGCCCCCGTGGCGGAGGCCCGGGATGTGGCCGGAGCGATCGCCGCGATCCACGCCGCCGGGATGTACGCCGTGATCGGCGCCTTTCCCGGCGACGCGCGTGCCTTCCGTGCCGCGATCGGAGCCCAGGTCGAGTTCGTGATGGTCCGGCACGCGACTGATCCCCAAGCGGCCGCCATCCAGACGCTCCGCCAGGAGTTCGGGTTTCATGGCGTCGCGATCTCGGACGACCTGCTGGGGGAGGCGTCGGCGACGCCACCGCCGCTGGCCGCCGTCCGCTTTCTGGCGGCGGGCGGCGACATGGTCATGATCACGCACGATCTGATCGTCGCCGACGCCACGGAGAACGCGCTTCATGCCGCGGTTCTCGACGGGACCTACCCGCGGGCGCAGCTCGACGCCTCGGTTCAGAAGCTGCTGAACCTCAGCCTCAAATTCATGCCCTAAACGCCTACCGGGGTGAACCCCTGAAATCGATCAGAATCACGGTCTCGGTACCGACCGTCCAGGCATCATGACCGGGCGGGATGACGTAGACGTCCCCAGCGGTGATGTCATCCTCCGAGCCATCCGTGCCGGCGATCCTCATGCGTCCCTGGACGATGTACCCGACATGGTGCACCTCGCAGCGATCCGTCTTGGCCGCCGGTTTGACGTGCTCCGACCATTTCCAGCCCGGTTCAAAATGCGAGCGGCCGACAGTCACGCCGCCCACTTCCACAACATCCGTCTTGCCCCTGGCGTTTTTCCGCGTCGTATCCGGGCTGTGGAGGCTCTTCTTGTGCACGGCTTTCTTCTTCGCCTTCGCTTCTGCCATCGCGACCCTCCCTGATAAAACCGAGGCTGTCGAGAACGTCCGCTGCATTCCCAGTATGCGCTGCTAAGGTTTTGGCTCGGGCACGACCTCGGCGCCCATGGCGTGGTAACCGCCGTCGACGTGCACGATCTCACCGGTGGTGGCTGGGCTCCAGTCTGAGAGCAGGACGCAGGCCATCTGCGCGACCGGCGTCCGGTCGGTCGTATCCCAGCCAAGAGGTGCCCGACGGGACCACGGCCGGGAGACCTGCTCGAAGCCGGGGATGCCCTTGGCCGCCATGGTTTCCAGGGGTCCGGCCGCGAGCGCGTTGACCCGAATCTTGTCTGGGCCGAGATCGCGCGCCAGGTACCGGGTCACCGATTCCAGCGCCGCCTTGCAGACGCCCATCCAGTCGTAGATCGGCCATGCCTGCGTGGAGTTGTCGAAGTCGAGTGTCACGATGCTCCCGCCGCGCTCGCGCATCAGCGGCGCGAGGGACTGGGCCATCGCCTTCAGCGAGTAGGTACTGGTCCGAAAGGCAGTCTGGACGCTCTCCCAGGGAGCGGTCATGAAGTTGCCACCCAGCGCATCGGCGGGCGCAAAGGCGATGGCGTGCACGAACCCATCGAGGCGGCCCCAGCGCTGCTTCAGCGTCTCGGCCAGCTTGTCGACCTGCGCCTGATCGTTGACGTCCATCTCGAGGACCTCGGGGGCCGGCTTCATCCGCCGCGCGCTTTTCTCGGTCAGGCTCATCGCTCGACCAAAGCTGGTCAGCACAATATCGGCGCCCTCGCGCTGGGCGAGGTCGGCAATGGCGAAGGCGATGCTGGCGGGCGTCAGGACGCCCGTAACGAGGATTTTCTTCCCCTCGAGAATCATCCGGCGTATTCTACCGGCCGCCCAAACGGTATTGAACTTGCTACGGCCTGAAGGCCGGCAGCGACGGTGCGTCCAGTCCTTGACAACGCCGGTGAACCGAGGCCAAATGGTAACCAGAGGTCCTGCTCCTGCCGTTGCAGCAGCATCATGACCAGCAGAAGGGGGTGCGGTACAGCTTAAGGGGGCAATCGTTCGACGCTGTCGTCATCGTCATACGGCGCTAAACCACATCACGGTCTGAGCGACCGTGGAAAAAGGAAAATTCAATGTTCAAACGTCTTTTGCCTGTCTTCGGGATCCTGGGTCTCTTGTCGGTTGTCCTCGCCGGATCGGCCGCGGCTGGCGGCGGCGGCGGCTACGGTGTTCCGGGTAAGTTCACATTCACCGATTGGAGCGCGAACGCGAACTTCTACGATCCCAGCGGAGCCAACTATTCGTCGAGTGTCTACGTCGATCGCGGCACCCAGAGCTTCAAACTGAAGCACACCCGCGGGGCGCCGGTCGCCGAGCAGCCTGGGACGGTCCTCAGCGTCAACGAGCAAACGGCGACGACGCAGGAATATGGCTGCTGGATCATTCCGGACTCCGCCTTCATCATCGCTAAGGACCTTTCGAGCGCGTCTTTGAACGTCCACGCCACGGCGGACATGCAGTGTCCCGGGTTCTACGTCGGAGGCGCTACCGGAGGCAAGCCACAGCTCCAGAGCTCGATCGGCTACGGCGGCGGCGGGCCGCCTCCGACACTGATCTCCGACATCACCGTCAACCTGACCTGGACCGGGAGCGGCGCCGTCTGGAACGACAAAAACAGCGGCTCGAGCAAGTGCCAGGGATACTCGTTGACATACCGCGGCACGTTCGACCATGAGTTCTCGACGGCGTCCGGTACCGTTGGCGATCTCACGGCATCGAGTGACCCGCTGGCGCAGGTTGCGCACAGTACCCAGACCACCAACCAGAACGGCCTGCCGTCGGCCGCCTGCAACCCGTACGGCTTCTAGCGACGACGCCTTGACCGGGACGCCCTGCCGGGCGTCCCGGTCGTTGGTTGCTCACCGAACAGTCGGTGCCTGAGAAGCGACCGCTCTGCCGGGTTACCGGTCAGCGCCAGGGCGCGAGCCTCGGCCGCTCGGGCCTCCTCATTACGGTCGAGCTGAGTCAGCAGCCGCCCGCGTGCCGCGTGAAACAAGTGATAGCCGTCGAGGTCGCCCGCAATTTCCTCGAGGATGCGCAAGGCGGGCACTGGCCCTTCGATCTTCCACAGGGCGATCGCCCGATTGAGCTGAACAACGGGCGAGGGCGCGAGCACCAGAAGCAAGTCATACAGGACCACGATTTGCCGCCAATCGGTCGCCTCGAACGTTGCTGCCTCGGCGTGGCAGGCGGCGATGGCCGCTTCCAGTTGGTACGGGCCGGGCTGTAGCCGGCTTGCCGCGCGCTCGATCAGCGCGACGGCCTCCGCGATCTGGCGACGATTCCAGCGGCTGCGGTCCTGATCGGCGAGGAGTACCAGCGTACCGTCCGGAGTGAACCGCTCCGCCCCGCGGGCCAGGTGCAGCTTCATCAAGGCCAGTAGGCCGAGGACCTCCGGTTGGTCCGGAAGCAGCCGGTGCAGGAGGGCGGCAAGCCAGGCCGCGTCCTCGGCGAGGTCGCGCTGGCTCGGCGCGCTGCCACCTGTCGAGAGATGCCCTTCGTTGAAGACGAGATAGAGGACAGCGAGGACCTCGTTGAGCCGCTCCGGCAACTCGGATTCCGGCGGCACGCGATAGGGGATGCCTGCCATCGCGATTTTGCGCTTCGCCCGCACCAGCCGCTGCGCCACCGTCGATTCGGAGGCGAGAAAGGCACGAGCGATCTGGGACGTTGTAAAGCCGCACACCGCGCGGAGCGTCAACGCAACCTGGGCCTCCCGAGAAAGGGCTGGATGGCAGCAGGTCATGATCAGTCGGAGCCGGTCGTCCTCCTCCGCGCTCCGCGGCTCAACCGCCAGCTGCGCAAGCTTGTCGGCGTAGCGCTTCTCACGGTCGATCCGGTTGAGTGCGCGCCGGCTTGCGACCGTGACCAACCAGGCTCCGGGCCGTTCCGGCAGTCCCTCGCGGGGCCACGTTTCAATCGCAGCGACCAGCGCCTCCTGCATGCACTCCTCCGCCAGGTCAAAATTGTGGAAGCGGCGGATCAGCGCGGTCGTCACCCGCCCGGCCTCCTCCCGAAACACCTCGGCCAGATCGGGCGGTGCCGTCACGGCCATCGGGTCAGCGCTGCTCGATCACCGGCCGGATTTCAACCGTGCCGCGACCAGGCCAGCTCTTCGCCATCGCGAGTGCGGCATCGAGATCCGGGACGTTCACCTCGGTATAGCCGCCGACGATCTCCTTGCCCTCCAGGAATAGTCCGTCCTTGAGGACCGGCTTTCCGTCCGGGCCGAACCGGACCGTGGTGCCGGTCTCGGGGCCCTGCAGCTGATTGCCGTGGCCCAATTGCGCCTGGTGCTCGGCAAACCAGCGTCCGACCTCCGCGTACCGCTTGCCGAGCTCATCCGGACTCATCGCCTCGAACGCCGTCTGGTCGGATCGAGTTCCACAGAACAGAAACACATATTTCATCAGTTCACCTCCATACGACACGACAAACTGCCCACCCTCAAAATCGACATCGATTAGCTGCCCCATCCTAACCGTCGGTGACAAGGTTCGCTGCAAGGCTGGCTGAATGATCTAGTCTGGTCGGAATTTGAGCCTCACCATCGATCCCGAGCCGTTGGATTCCCCCGATGCCCGGCGGTTGATCGCTGCGCTCGACGCCGGGCTCGCCGAGCTCTACCGGCCGGAACAACGGTTCGGCCCGAACCTCAAGGCGGAACAGCTCGCAGGCGGTGGTGGGGAGTTCTTCATCGCCCGGGACGGCGCCAAAGCCGT
>JALZAV010000213.1 GCA_030948145.1 Candidatus Dormiibacterota bacterium | reverse complement strand
TCGACGGAGCTCAAGCCAATTCTCCGGCAGGTGATGGTCCGGGGCCTGATGGGGAGCGCGGCCCAACAGAATTCTCCGGTCGGGATCGGGGGTGGCGGATTCGCGACGCCCTTCGGCAACTCCGGCACCTCAATCAGCGAGCGGAGCAACGCCCTGAGCTCGGCCCTGGGTGATATCCCCGCCCTCGACCTTCCCTCGCTCCAACTGACTGCGCTCCTCGTGGTGCTCTACGTCCTGCTGGTGGGGCCAATCAACTACTTCGCGCTGGGGGCGATGCACCGGCGAGAGCTGTCGTGGGTCACGATCCCGCTGATCGCGGTGCTGGTCGCCGGCGGCGCATACGGCCTCGGGGTGGGCTTCAAGGGCCGTTCGGTGCAAAGCAACCAGGTCGCGATTGTCCATGTCGCGGCCGGGGCCGATCGCGCCTACCAGGAGGTTTACACCGGGATCATGGCGCCGACGCGCGGCGACTACCAGGTCACGATGACCGGGGAGAGGCTCTTCATCAGCCCGCTGAGCGCAAACGGAAACTTCGGCAGCTCCAACGCGCCAACCCGCATCAACCCGGCATCGAATGGCGTGACCTTGCAGGGCGTCACCGCGTTCAGCCTGCGGGGGTTCGCCACCGAGAGCCTGGCCGACGCGCCGAAGCTCACCGGCAACCTCCGGCTGGTCAATGGCCAGCTCACCGGCCGGGTCGACAACCACTCTACGATCACGTTCGACGATGCGGTCGTGCTTGCCGGGGACAACTACGTCAAGCTCGGACGGTTGGCGCCGGGGGCCGGCGTCGCGATTCAGCTGCCGGTCAAGGCGTCGAACTCGTTCGGCGGCCAGCCGCTCTACACCCGGATCTATTCGAACAACACCTTCGGGCCGCCGCCCGGCAATCCGACCACGGCCGACCGCGAGGGACAGTCCAGGACACAGATCCTGTCGCTCCTCCAGCCCGGACTGGGTTTCAAGGGCATCCCCACCCCCGCGATCCAGCCGATGCTGGTCGCCTGGACGCATCGATCCGTTCAGGGTGTCTCGGTCAACGGGGCGCAGCCGCGGGCGACCAGCCAGGCGGCCTTCGCCCTGGCGCTCCCGATCGAGCAGGTGGGGAGCGGCAGCCTGCCGGCCGGCGTCGTGGTCGGCCGGATAGTGGACCTTGTCGGTGAGGCGCAGCAGCCGGGCCCACCCGGGCTCTTCACGCTCCAGAACGGCGGCGTGACCTACGAGTTCACGCCCTCGCTGGCCGCGGGGACTCATCTCAGCGCCGCCTCGCTCAGCGCCTCGAATCCGTTCGGTCCCAAGCTGATACCGGCACCGACAATCGGCGCACCGACCATCGTGGGAACGCCGGCCATCAACGGCGCCGCATCCGCCACCGCCCCGGCCGTGGTCTGGGACTGGTCTCGCGGCACCTGGACCGCGATCGCCTACCAGGACAACGGCACGACGGCCCTGCCGGATGCCGCGATCAACCCGACGTCGGGCGCGGTGCGACTCCGGATCACGGGCGCCAACACCAGCGTCATGACCGGCGGCGTTTCGCTGACGGGGAACGTCCAGTGATCCGCGTCACCAACCTGACCAAGACCTACGGCACCCGGGTCGCGCTCGACCACGTGTCGTTCGAGGTCCCGAAAGGCGAGATCTTCGGCTTCGTCGGACCGAACGGTGCCGGCAAGACGACCACGATCCGGATCCTCGCGGCCCTGCTGGAACCGTCCGATGGCCAGGCCATGATCGACGGCGCCGACGTGACCCGCGAGCCCGACCTCGTGCACGAACGGCTCGGATACATGCCGGACTTTTTCGGGGTCTACGACCAGCTGACGGTCTCTGAATACCTCCATTTCTATGCCGCCTGCTACCGGCAGCCGAAAGACCGCCGTCAGAAGATCGTCAACGACCTGCTGGAACTCGTCGGCCTCCCGGAGCGCCGCCACCAGGGCGTCGACACGCTCTCGCGCGGCCTCAAGCAACGCCTCTGCCTGGCGCGAGCGCTCGTGCACGATCCGGCGGTGCTCCTGCTCGACGAGCCGGCCTCGGGCCTCGACCCACGGGCGCGAGTTGAAATGCGCGAGATCCTGAAGACGCTGCAGGGCATGGGCAAGACGATCGTCATCTCGAGTCACATCCTGCCCGAGCTCACCGAGCTCTGCACCATGGTCGGCATCATCGACCACGGGCGCATCCGCGCCACCGGCCCTGTCCACGAGGTGATCCAACAACTGACCAGCGGGCGCCGCCTCCGGATCACGGTGCTCGGGCGGCGTGAGGAGGCCACCGGCCTCCTCAAGGGCCTGCCCGCCGTGCGGGGCGTCCAGACGGTCGACCACGCGATCGAGGCGCAGTACGAGGGCGATGAGGCGACCGCCGCCGGCATCCTCCAGTCGCTGATCGCCGCCGGCATCAAGGTTTCGAACTTCACCGCGATCGAGAGCGACCT
>JALZAV010000212.1 GCA_030948145.1 Candidatus Dormiibacterota bacterium | reverse complement strand
ACTGGTCCGCCCCCTCAACATCGACGACGCGGGCGTCCGTGAGCTCCGGCATGCACTCTTCGACAAAGCTGCGCACGCTCGTAATAGAGGTGACCTGCGTGCGCACGTCGGGCGGATTGTAGTAGCCGATCTTCACTCCCGGCGTCTTCCCCTCCAGCATCGGGTGGCCGTAGATGCCGACGTCGAGGTAGGCGAAGACCGGGAGTCGGCTCGGCGTGAACATCGCGCGCTTGGCGGGCGGTGGGATGAAATACTTGGACTCGCTCGGTCGATCGGGTCGCAGGGGAAGGCGAAGCTCGCAATCATCGATCCTCGCAAGCAGGGCATTGGTGCCGAGTCCGGCCGTCAGGACGAGATGCTCCGCTACCCGCTCACCCGCGGTGGTGTCGATCGCGATCCGGCCCTGCCGGCGGCTGATCCGGTTCACCACGGTGCTCTCCTCGATCGCCACGTCCGCCGCGTGGAGACGCGCCAGCAGGGCCGCCGTGATGGGAGGGACATGGAGAAAGCCCGCCTCGACGTCGAGCCGGCCGAGGTCGACGTCGAACTGGGGAAAGCGGGCACGGAGCCCGTCCCGGTCGAAGGCTCGCGTCTGGAGGTGCAGGCCTTCGAGAACACGGTGGCTCTGCTCGGCGTAGGTCCCAGACAGGTCGGGCGTCACGCTGGCCTTGGCGAGGTTCAGGCAGCCGCATTCGATGAGGAACGACGCGCCCGTCTCACGCTGGAAATCGAGCCAGAGCTGGCGCGCCGCGTGGGCCAGCCGAGCATAGGCGGGATCGAGATAGTCGTTGCGAATCGACCGCGTCAGGCTGAATGAGGCGGCCCGGGGATCGCCAAGTCGCCACTCGTCCAGCACCAGGACGCGTGCCCCACGCCGGCGCGCGAAGTCGGCGGTAAAGAGGCCCATGACGCCCGCGCCGATGATGGCCAGGTCGTAAACGGTTTCCGCCAAGGTTCAGCTGGCGAGCTGGCCGGATTCCCGGGTGCAGTACCGCGGATAGTGGGCGCGGTAACCCAACAGCCACCCAACCGGTGCGAGCGCCGGGAGTCCGAGCCGCAACCAAAATTGACGACCCAGGGGCCGGCTCTCCCTGCGGTACGCTGCGGCGATCACCGCCCACTGGAGCATGTTCCCGATGCCGCGGAGGTGGTGTTTGCCATCCCGAGCCAGGCCGAAGGTCGTTTCCGAGAACTCCTGCTTCAGCATGCCCGGCCGGAACTCGACGATCAGGTGCGCCTCGACGTCTCCGCCGTTCCAGAGACAGTGGGCCGTTTGCCGGGGCACGGTCAGCTGCTGGCCCGGTCCAAGCTCGAACCGAGCGCCGTGGATGGAAAACGACGCCGTTCCTGAAACCACGGTAAACCGCGACTCCTGGACTGGGTGGATGTGGGGATCGCCAACGCTGCCGCCCGGCGCGAGCCAGGACTCGTACTGGACCAGCTCGCCGTTCGTTTCAGGGGCAGTCTTGAGAAAACGGATCCGTTCGCCGTGGAGGGGATTTTCGATGATCGGACCGACGATGGGCGACGTCACCTCGTTGGAGTGTTTTGCGGAGTATAGAAGAAGACGCTTGGCCGTGCAATAAATTGCGCCACTCTGTGCAATACTGCCGTCAACTCGCCCGTGAAGGCCCTCGTTTTCGCGAATTTCCTCGCGCCCAACATGACCACGGTCTACGCCGACGTCGCGACGCGGGTTGGCTGGGCGGTAGGGACCCCGGTGCAGCTGATTGAGGGGAACGACCTGGAGCAGCTGCGGGATGGCTCCGTCGACGTCGCCTTCCTCTGCGGGCTTCCGTACGTTCGCCTCTGCGTGGAGCGACCCGGCCTGCTTCGACCGCTGGCGGCCCCGATCCTGGACGAGGCGCGCTACCAGGACCGGCCGGTCTACTTTTCCGACGTCATCGTCCGCCGCGACAGCCCGTTTCGGTCGTTCGAGGACCTCCGCGGGCGAAGCTGGGCCTACAACGGCGAGGACTCCTTCTCAGGGTCCCTGCTGGTCCGCTACCACCTCTTAGCGATGGGGGAAACCGAGGAGTTCTTCGGCCGCCTGACATGCTCGGGACGCCACCAGGAGTCGATCCGAAAGGTCGTCAACGGCGAGGTAGATGCGTCGGCAATCGACTCCCACGTCCTAGGCGTCGAGCGCCTGCGAAATCCGGACCTGGGCGGGGAGATCCGGGTGCTTAAGACGCTCGGGCCCTCCACGATCCCGCTGGTCGTCGCCACGGCAGGAGTTCCCGAAGCGGTCGCGGCGCAGGTACGCGATGCGCTCTGCGCGCTTGGTGGGGATCCCATCAGCCAGGGGATTCTCGCTCGCGGTCTGATCCGGCGCTTCACGCCTATCGATGACGGAGCCTACGACGACATCCGCCAGAAGGCGGCGGTCGTGGATCAGCGGCGGGCGCCTTCCAGTTCCGCCGGCACCCGCTGAATCGCCG
>JALZAV010000211.1 GCA_030948145.1 Candidatus Dormiibacterota bacterium | reverse complement strand
GCTACGACGTCATCGTCGACGGGACCGACTCGTTTGCGGCGCGCTACCTGCTGAGTGACGCCGCCTACCTGCTGAAGAAGCCGCTCGTCCACGGCAGCATCTTCCGGATCGAGGGACAGGTCACCGTCTTTACGCCCGGGCGTGGCTGCTATCGCTGCCTGTACCCGGAACCGCCGCCGCCGGGCGCCATCGAGGAGTCGCTGAAGGTCGGGGTCTTCGCCGCGCTGCCCGGCGTGATCGGCACCATCCAGGCGGCGGAGACGCTCAAGGTGATCACCGGCAGCGGCGAGCCGCTGATCAACCGCGTCCTCCTGCACGACGCCATGGCCATGACCTTCCGCGAGGTGCGCTATCGCCGCAACCCGGCCTGCCCGCTCTGCGGTGATCACCCGCGCATCCACGCGCTCGTGGATTACCAGGCGTTCGTCGGGTCGGGCGCCGGGCGATGACCGACGCCCGCCATCACCGGCAGCGAATTCTCCCTGAGGTCGGTGACGCCGGCCAACGTCGCCTGCGTGATGCCTCCTCGCTCGTCGTCGGGGTGGGAGCGCTCGGGTCACCGGTCGCCCTCTACCTGGCCGCGGCCGGTGTCGGGCGCATCGGCTTGCTCGACGACCAGCGAGTCGAACTGTCCAACCTGAACCGGCAGATCCTCTACCGCGACGCTGACATCGGACGGGCTAAGGTCGAGGCGGCCCGTGACGCGCTGCGCACCCTCGACCCCTCGCTGCAGGTGGATCCGATGGTGGACACCTTCAGGCCCGCGAACGCAGCGGAGATGCTGCGAGGCTATGACGTCGTCGTCGACGGAACCGATAACTTCGAGGCGAAGTTCCTGCTCAACGACGCGGCCATTCTGCTGAAGAAGCCACTGGTGCACGGCGCCGCGCTGCAATGGAGTGGCCAGGTGCTGACGGTGCTCCCGGGTGGGCCCTGCCTTCGCTGTCTCTTTTTGGAACCCCCCGATCCGGGCTCGGTCCCGACCTGCGAGGAGGCCGGCATCATGGGCTCGGTCGCGGGCGTCGTCGGGAGCCTCCAGGCGGAGGAGGCGCTGAAGATCCTGCTCGGCGCCGGCGAGCCCCTGCGCGGCCGGATGACGCAGCATGATGGGCTGCGCGGCGAGACTCGCACGATCTCGTTTCCGCTCGATCCCGATTGTCCGGTCTGCTCGGCGCGGTCACGGATCCGCGATCTCTCGCGCTATGCCGAGCAGGTCTCGCCGCGCGGACACGTCCTGGTGTGACCGTGGCCGGGGCGGAAATCGGCGTCTTCGGTGGATCCGGCTTCTATGACTGGCTCGGCGTCACCGAGACGGTCGAGGTCGAGACGCCTTACGGCGCACCAAGTGCGCCGCTGCAGATCGCAGACGTCGGCGGCCGGCGCGTCGCATTCCTGCCCCGGCACGGGGCCGGCCACCGGATTCCCGCGCATGCAGTCAACTACCGGGCCAACGTCTTTGCCATGCGCGAGCTCGGGGTGCGCCGCATCATCGGGCCCTCGGCGGTGGGGAGCCTCCGCCCGGACCTGCATCCGGGCGAGCTGGTGATCTGCGACCAGTTCGTCGATCGGACCCGGAGTCGCGCCGACACCTATTACCCCGGTCCGGAGGTGGTGCACGTCAGCGCCGCGGACCCCTACTGCCCCGAGCTGCGCGCGCTTGCCGCCCGCCTTGCCGCGCGGACGGGGATCGCCCACCGGACGAGCGGCACGATCGTCGTCGTCCAGGGGCCGCGCTTTTCCACCCGCGCCGAGAGCCGCTGGTTTTCGCGGATGGGCTGGGACGTGGTCGGGATGACCCAGTACCCGGAAGTGATCCTGTCCCGCGAGCTGGAGATCTGTTACCTGGGCCTCTCGCTGGTCACCGACTACGACGTCGGCGTCGAGGGGCTACCCGAGGTGGGCGCGGTGCAGGCGCACGACGTGATGCGGGTCCTCGAGGGGAATATCGGCCGGGTTCGAGACCTCCTTGTCGCGTTGATCCCGGCGATCCCCGTGCAGGCCGGTTGCGAATGCCAGCAGGCGCTGCGCGCGGCGCGGATGTAGGGGGGTTTTGGGCAAAAAGAAAGGCCGAGATTGGGGTCTCGGCCTCAAGGAAGGGGAAGCGGGGCTCACGATAACTTTGGCCCTGTTAAGGACCCGTGAAGGTCGTGTAACGGGCATGTCACGGAACTGTCGGTATAGTCCGGGGCAGCGATGAAGGTGCTGATCAGCGGCGGCGCCGGTTTCATCGGCCAGCGGACGGGGCTGCTGCTGCAAAAGCACGGCCACCAGGTCAGCATCCTGGACAATCTCTCGCCGCCGGTCCACGATGGGCCGCCCTCCCTCCCGGCCGGGCTCGAGCTCATCCAGGGGGATGTCCGCAAGCGGGAGGACTGGGTCCGCGCACTGAAAGAAAACGAGGCGGTCCTGCACCTGGCCGATCACCACGACTACCTGCCGTCATTCAGCA
>JALZAV010000210.1 GCA_030948145.1 Candidatus Dormiibacterota bacterium | reverse complement strand
CCGCTCAGGCCGACAGCGCCATCGATCAGCTCAACACGCTACGCGGCCAGGAGCTCGCTCTCCTCTTCAAGGAGGCCGGTCCGCGCCTGACCAAGGTCAGCATTCGGAGCCGCGACCAGATTGACGCCGCCGCCCTGGCCGCCGTGTTTGGCGGCGGTGGGCACTACCGGGCCGCCGGCGCCGAACTTGCCATGCCGCTGCGGCAGGCGGAGGCCAAGGTCCTCGCCGAGACGCGCCGCCGGATGGCCGAGCTGGGATGGACTCCGGAATCCTGAACGTCGCCAAGCCGGTAGGGATCGCCTCCTTCAGCGTCGTCCGGATAGTTGGCCGGCTGCCCGGGATCGACAAGGTGGGCCACGGCGGCACCCTCGATCCGGCCGCGGACGGCGTGCTGCCGATCCTGGTCAACGCCGCGACCCGCCTTGCCGAGTTCGTACACCTCTGGCCGAAAACGTACCTTGCGACGGTCGCCTTCGGCAGGACCTCGGACACCTATGACCGGGAGGGGACGATCACCGATGGCGGCCCAACCGCCGAGCTGACCAGGGAGCGGATCCTCGCCGAGCTCGCCGCCTTCACCGGCCGGATCGAGCAGGTCCCGCCGATGTTTTCCGCGCTCAAGCAGGCGGGCGAGCCGCTCTATCGGAAGGCCAGGCGCGGCGAGACGGTGACGCGGGCCCCGCGCCCGGTCGAGGTCCATGCGCTCCGGCTGCTCGACTACGACCAGGCGAGCGCGGTCGCCCGCCTGGAGATCGTGAGCGGCCAGGGTCTCTACGTGCGCAGCCTGGCGCACGACCTCGGGCAGCGGCTGGGCTGCGGGGCCTACCTGGCGGCGCTGACGCGCAGCCGGTACGGGCCGCTGCTGCTCGACGATGCGGTCTCGCCGGCAGCCCTCTCGGCGGATGGCGGCGGGTGGGTGCAGCGGTTGCTGCCGATGGGCCTGCCACTTCAGGACTGGCCGGCGCTGCGTCTCGACGAATCCGATGCCGCAGCGATCGGCCAGGGCCGGTCGAT
Organism: Candidatus Dormiibacterota bacterium; assembly: GCA_030948145.1. Taxonomy (GTDB): domain Bacteria; phylum Chloroflexota; class Dormibacteria; order CF-121; family CF-121; genus JALYYC01. Next base: position 1,452 of record JALZAV010000210.1, on the reverse strand, counting down.
CGCCGCCGGGGAGGTGGTGGCGGCACGCGTTCGTCTCCTCGATGGCCAGGGCACGTTGCTGGGGTGGGGAACGGTCGACGCCGACCGGCGCGTCCAGCCGCGCGCGGTCTTTCCACGATGACGACGGTCACGTTCGGGTTCCCGGCACCCGGTCTGATCGGGCGGGCCCATGCCACGATCGGCACCTACGACGGTCTGCACAAGGGCCATCTCAGCATCGTCAAACCGCTGATCGCCGGCGCGACGAAGGTGGGGGCCGCCAGCGTGCTGGTCACGTTCGAGCCGCATCCGCGTTGCGTGCTCGACCCGGACCACTGCCCGGCGAACCTCACGACCCTCGACGAGAAGAGCTGGCTGTGCGAGCAGCTCGGCCTCGACCACCTGATCGTGATCCCTTTCACGCCCCAGGTGGCCGCGATCAGCCCGGCCGTCTTCATGAAGCGCCTGATGCGTGGCATGCAGCTCGAGCTGCTCGTCGAGGGGCATGACTTCGCGCTTGGCCGCGGCCGGCGCGGCGATCACGCGTTTCTGCGGCGCCTCGGATCGCGCCAGGGATTCACGCTCGAGGTGCATGCGCCGCTCGTCCGCAGCGGCGAGCCGATCAGCAGCTCACGAATCCGGCGCCTGATTTTGCTCGGCCAGGTGCGCGCCGCCAGCCAGCTGCTCGGCCGCGACTACTTTCTGCGATCGACCGTTGAACACGGGGCGGCGCGTGGCCGGCTGCTCGGCTATCCCACTGCCAACCTGAAGATCACGCCCAATAAGCTGTTGCCCGCCAACGGCATCTATGCGGTCCGGGTGCTGCTCGACTCGACGCAGTATGCAGGGGCGCTGAGCCTCGGCTTTCGCCCCACATTCGGTGGCGATACGCTGACGGTGGAAGTCTTTCTCTTCGACTTCGAGGGAGACCTTTACGACCGGCTGCTCACGGTCTTCTTCGTGCAGCGGCTGCGGGGCGAAAAGCGATTTGCCTCGATTCCGGCACTGCAGCACCAGATCGGCCGGGATGTGGAGAACGCCAAACGGATCCTCGCATAGCGCCGCTGATCATCGTCAACCCGGTGGCCGGAGGGGGTCGCGCATTTCGCTTCTGGCGCCGCTGCGTCCCCACATGCCAGCTCGCCGGTCTCGAGGTCGAGGTCTTCATCACGCAGCGCCGCGGTGACGCGGCCGACCGCGCCGCCGCCGCGGGCGACCGGTTGGTGGTCGCGGTCGGCGGCGACGGGACCGCGCACGAGGTCGTCAACGGGTTGCTCCGGCGAAGACAGGCGGAACCTCCCCGATTCGGTGCCCTGGTGGCTGGGACCGGAGCCGACCTGGTCCGGAGCGTCCCCTCGCCGCGCCGTCCCGAGGAAGTCGCCGGCTGGCTGCAGAGCGGGAAGTTCCGACCCCTGGACGCGGCCCGGGTCGGGACCTCGACCGGGCGCCGGTACTTTGTCAACGCGGCTGACG
>JALZAV010000078.1 GCA_030948145.1 Candidatus Dormiibacterota bacterium | reverse complement strand
GGCGAGCTAGGTGCGGAAAGGCTGACGTGCCATCCCGGGTCGCCGCGATCCCTGACACCGGGCAGACCACCGACCAGAGAAGCTACGGGAGCACGACATGACCGAGACGACCGATTGGAACTCGAAGACCATCGCGGAGTTCCGCGCCAACAAGGGCCGCGTCGGCGGCCCCTTCGAAGGCGCGCCGATGGTCCTGGTGCACCACCGCGGTCGCAAGAGCGGCCGCGAGTACGTCAACCCGATGATGTACCTCCCGCACGACGCCGACGACAACATCATCTACGTGTTCGCCACCAAGGCGGGCGCTCCCACCAACCCCGACTCGTACTACAACCTCACCGCCGGCGAGGGCAGCGTCGAACGCGGAACCGAGTCCTACAAGGTCACCGTCCGCGAGCTGACCGGCGCCGAACGCGACCGCGTCTACGCCGAACAAGCCCGCCGCTACACCGGCTTCGCCGACTACGAGCGGCAAACCGCTGGCATCCGAACCATCCCCGTGCTCGAGCTCACGCGCGCGTAGGCCACCTCGAACGTCCTATCAGTCTTCGTCGCCGAGCAACCGTTCAAGGCGAACGATCGGTAGCGCCGGCGCCATCAAGCGCCGCGCGGGCGCAGCGGGACAGTGTAAGACTTAGACCCGACGCCTGGAGGCCTTTTCAGGTAGCGAGCGGCGGCGCCATTCTGTTGGTGCTTGAAACCTTCAGAAGGAGGCGCCGCCTTGACCAATGATGATGTCATCCACCGCAGCCGACTCCGTCTCTTCGCGCTGGCCAGAGAGATGGGCAGCGTGCGCGCCGCTTGCCGGCTGTTGGGCGTTCACCACTCGACCTACTACCGCTGGCGACGCCAGCTGGTGCGCTTCGGACCAGAACTGCTGCGGCCGCGGGAGCGCCGCCAGCCTCGGATGCCGAATGCGATTCCGCCCATGGTCGAGCAACGCATCCTGGCCCTGGCCCTGGCCTATCCGGGCTGGGGTCCGACCGCGTACGGGGCGTAATCGCACTCAAAAACCGCTGAGGGCAACCTCGTGCGGGTTCGACTCCCGCTCTCGGCACCAGAATTTCGAGTTCGGATCGATCGGATTGCTGTATGACCGACCCCGCAGGGCGGCCACCTCGGCGACTCGCTGACAGCAGTTTGGTATTCGGAGATGCCCAATGGACCGGTGCCAGATCGCGCGGCTGCCGACGCCCTGTAGCCGTTACTTCTGCGGTCAGGAGCCCTTCGGTGGCGAGGAGAGGGCTCTCGGTCCGCCCCTTCCTCGGTGGTCTGGGTGGTAGAACTCGCCGTGACGTCACAGCTCGGGCTTCAGCTAGGGGCTGGATTGCCGCGGCCTCCGCTGACCTCGAAGCGCGCGGCCTCAGTTGTCCTCGTCGAGGACGTCGTGCAGTTTGCGGGCGAAGGCTTCTGGTTGGCCGGGGTATCCGAACTCGCCGCCCATGAAGCCGCCGTGATGGCTGGGGAACACCGTCGCCTGCTGACCAAGCAGTTCGGCAGTGGCCACCGACGTGCGTCCGGTGAAGGTGCCCATGGACTCCTCGCCGACCGCGATCACGATCCGTGTGGGCGCCGCGCCCAGGGCGTCGAAGTCGGGTCGATAGCCGCTGATCGCCCAGGACCGGTCGGAAAGCAGCGGGTCGCCACGGGCGCCGTCATCCTCGGTCATCATCCCGAATTGGGCGGGATCCGGTGCAGGCGTGGCGAAGTAATCGTCAGTGAATTCACCTTGCCACGATGTCATCGCGATGAATGCCGCCATTCCGGCGCCCGACCCCCTGGCCTCGTAGGCGTCCCGAAAGCCGGCGCGGGCGCGCTCGGCCGCCTCCGCGTCCGGAAGCACCGGGATGAGGGGCGGCTCGTGTGCAACAAGTGTGGTCACGTCGTTGGGGTACGCCGCCACGAGTGCGAGCGCGGTGACCGCGCCGCCGCTGCTCGCGAACATCTCGACAGGACCGACACCGAGAGCTCTGATGACGGCGTGCACATCGCCTGCCTGCACAGTGGGCGCGTTGTCGACCCGGCCGTCCTTGCGGACGCTGCGGCCGAGACCACGCGGATCATAGGTGATCACGGTGCGGTCGCGGAAGTGCGACGCCAACGTGCTGAAGCCGCTGGCGTCCATGGGCTGGCCGATCATGAATAGCGGTGGGCGTCCGTCGGCGGTGGGTAGGGGGCCGTGGACGTCGTAGACGATGTCGGCGTCGGTGGTCTCGAGCTTGTGTGTCGTCATAGCAGTATTGACGTCCCCCTGGTTGAGAAGTCATCGGAATCTGCGCGAGCGGTCGCGGCATGCGGCTGCCGTTGACGGCGGATCGTCCGTGAACAGCTATTCACACTAGGCCGTCCCGGACTCCGAAATGCCTTGCTCAGAAGGCCCAGGAGCTGCTCCTGCTCATCCGGCGCCAGCCGGCTTGGCGAATCGGGAGGGTGGGAGAGACTTTCGTCCAGCTCGCGCTCCGTCCGGTGTTCGGTTAGGCCGAGCATCGCGTCGCGGCCGTGTCACCAGCCGCAAGATAGCCGTGGTACGCCTTACATGCCCCTAGCCGCTCCGGCCCCGCTACTTGCAGCAATTGGACGCCTCGCGGAGGTCGCCGCCGCTCCCAGGGCCGCTTGCACTCCAGGACCGCTTCCCAGACACTCGTGAGATCTAGCCTTTGGTGAACGGTTCCCGGGAGATTCTCGAGTGAAGGTTGCGATCATCGGCGGAGGAATCGGCGGCATGAGTCTGGCGTTGTCGTTGGTCGCCGTCGGAGTGGACGATATCGACATCTACGAGTCAGCCCCTGGCGTGAGGGAGTTGGGAGTTGGCATCAACGTCCTGCCCCACGCGATCCGGGAGCTGACCGAGCTTGGCCTCCTCGATCAGCTGTCCGCCGTCGGCATCCCCACCGCCGATTTCACCTATTTCTCGAGACTCGGGCAACGGATCTGGGAGGAGCCGCTCGGCCTGGCTGCCGGGTACCGGTGGCCTCAGTTCTCTATTCATCGCGGAGAGCTGCTCGGGGTCCTTCATCGCGCAGTTGTGGACAGGCTTGGTGCACACCGTGTCCACACCGGCCATCATCTTGCCCGCTTCGAGCAGCCGCCCGGCCACGGCGTATCGGCAGACTTTGTCGAGCGCGAGACGAGCGCTCCGGTTTGTCGGGTTGAGGCCGACCTGTTGGTGGGCTGTGACGGGATCCACTCGGTTGTCCGGCGAGCTCTCTGTCCGGCAGAAGGGCCTCCGAAGTGGAACGGCGTAGTGATGTGGCGAGGAGCAACGATCGGCAAGCCATTCCTGTCTGGGCGCTCAATGGTCAACATCGGGTCGAGCAGGCAACGGGCTGTGGTTTACCCGATCTCACGCGCGGACGAAGAGAAGGGACAGGCGCTGATCAACTGGGTTGCGACTGTCAAACTCGCCGCGACACCTGGTATGCCACCGCAAGATTGGACCCACGTCGTCCGGCGTGAAGAAGTTCTGGCAGCCTTCGCTTCGTTCAGCTTCGACTTTCTGGATGTAGCCGCCCTGATCCGCGACGCGGAACTCATCTACCAGTACCCGATGGTCGACCGGGACCCGCTCAGGTCATGGAATTCCGGACGTGTGACGCTCCTCGGCGACGCCGCCCATCCAATGCACCCGGTCGGAGGAAACGGCGCTTCACAGGCGATCCTGGACGCGCGAGTTCTCGCCCGTGAGCTCGCGTTGCAGGGCTCGATGGCCGCTGCGGTCGCCGCCTACGACAACGAGCGCCGGCCGGCGACCGCAGCGCTTGTCCAGTCGAACCGCCGGGCAGGTCCTCATCGATGTCAGGACCTGGTGGACGAGCGGGCACCGAGTGGTTTCACCGAGCTTTCTGACGTCGTCAGCCAACAGGAGCTGCAAGAGATTGCCGACGACTACAAGCAGATCGCCGGATTCGAGATGGAAGAGCTCAACAATCGACCGTCACGTTCGGTCGGGCTCGCGACGCCCTAGCGCAACTTGGGGACTGCGGCGAGCAACTCGCCAATCCTGGATTGAGTTGGTTCGAGCGGAACCCGGTGACCGCGCAACCCACGCACGCAGCCAGGCCGCCGGTCCAGTTCTCGGCGGGAGGTGTGAGCTCGCTGCCGCCGGATTTCAGCTGCCGGCAGTCAGTATCTTCTCCCGCACTTCAGCGAAGACGGGGAGGGCTCGGTCGATCATGTCGTCGGTGGCGGTCAGCGAGATCCTGAAGTGCGCAGGCATCTCGACCGCCGTTCCGGGCAGCACGAACACGTCCCGCTCCTCCAGCCTGGCGGCGAACGCTCGGGAGTCGGGCACCGGAGAGCGCGGGAGCAAGTAGAACGTGGCCTCGGGGACGTGCAGCTCGTAGCCCATCTCACGCAGCGCCTCCACGTAGCCGGTGACGACCGAGAGTCCTTCGTAGGTGAGGCGGCCGAGGAGCAGGGCATCAGCCGCGTTCAGTAGCTCGCTCGCGTAGCGCATGTGCTCGTCATCGAGGCAGGGGTGGGCCCAGGCGTCGGGTGAGCCGATCTCGCTGCCGAAAGTGACGTGGGTCGCCTCAACCAGCTTGCTCATCGCTTCTCCTATCGTGTGAGGCGCCACGCCCTTCACCCGCCATACGCTCCTCGGCGATCTCTGTGAGCCGGTCCCAGGCCGGCGACGACACGCCGGTCGATGTCGCCAGCAGCTGGGCGATCGTCGGATCCCGAAATGGCCGTTCTTCTCCCTCAGATCCGCTGATTTGGGCGGCGAGCCACCGCACGGTGCGATCGGCCAACTCGTATAGCCGAGGGTCGTCGGGCGACCATTCAAACGCCGCGTCGTACTCAAGGTAGATGGCGCGGAACTCTGGATCGCTGAAAGCGTCGCGCTTGTCGGCTATAAAGATGGCCGCCGCCTTCGGTGAAACTGACTGCAGCAGGATCCAGCCGTCGCGCTCCACCTGAACCGAACGCTGGCTCATGCCCAGCTCGTGGAGTTGGTCAAGGTAATCGGCGACCTCTTCGGAGACGAACAGCCGGTCGCCGCTCCTGAGGCGGGCAATCCGCTCTCGGGTGCGGAGGAGTTCCTCGGCCCGTTCCTTCAGATTGGCGTCGATCTCGACCAGGGCCGCGGCGAAGCTGTCGGGGTCGGCGGCGAGCAACTCCTTGACGCGGTCGAGCGGCACGCCGGCCCTCGCGAGCGTCGCGATCTTGATCAGTTTGATTGCATGCTCGGCCGTGTAGCGCCTGTAGCCGGAAGAGTCACGCGCTGGCTCCTCGAGCAAGCCGCGCTGGTGGTAATGGCGGACGGCCTTGATCGTCACGCCCGCGTAGGCAGCGAGCTGACCGATCGTGATCATGACCCTGGGTCTCCCTTCGACCAAATTCGTCGTGTCATTGGGGACCGCGGGCGGAAGGCGGCCTGGGACCAGAGGTAGCCGGCCAGCGCAATGGCCGCGCACCACGCCAGGGCCAGATAGGCGCTGTCGCCGACCGGCGCGCCTGTCAGCAGCGCGCGCAGGCTGTCCACCACCGCGGTGAACGGCTGGTTCGCGGCGAACCAGCGCACGCCGGCAGGCATTGAGTCGGCCGGCACGAAAGTGCTGGACAGGAATGGAAGCAGGAACGACAGGGGTAGGGTTGAGCCGTTTGCGCCAGCGACGCTCTTCGTGACCAGGCCGATCGCCGCGGACAGCCAAGCCAGGGCAAATGAGAACGCCGCGACGATTCCGACGACAGCGAACCAGTCCGCGATCGAGGCCTTTGGCCGGAATCCGAGCAGGAGCGCCACCCCGGTGACAGCGGCGGTGGCGACAAGCATGCGGAGGACGCTGACGCCGACATGTCCAGCCAGCAGCGCACCGCGAGTGACCGCCATCGTGCGGATCCGGTCGACAAAGCCACCAGTCATGTCCATGGATACATTGATCGCCGTGGGCCCGCAGCCCCCCGCTACCGTCATCACGAGGATGCCGGGCACGAGATAGTCGACATACGGTGCTCCTCGCGCCACGTCACCGAGCCCGTGGCCGAGCGTCCCACCGAGGATGTAGTCGAACAACAAAAGCATTACGACCGGCACGAGTATCGCGCTCACGATTAGCAAGCGGAGGAGCCGGATGCTGTGCTTGATTTCCCGCCAAAGCATGGTGGCGGAGTCCTGAGCGGCGATGGTCAAGGCGCTCATTGGCTCTTCTCCTTAGAAGCACTGCCGGTCACGGCAAAGAACACGTCGTCGAGGTCCGGTGTGTGGATGGACAGGTCCTCCACAGCAACGTCGTCGCCGAGGCGGGCGAGCACGTCGCGCAGCGATCGGATGCCACGTTCGTTCGGCACCCGCAGTACCAGCTCCTCGTCGTCGCGCGTGCCTTCGGGCATTAGTCGCGCAGCCTCGGCGAGCGAGGCAGAGTCGGCGAAGCGCAGTCGGATGTGCGCGCCTGGGATCCGCCGTTTCAGTTCCTCGGGAGTGCCCTCGGCGACGATGCGGCCATGGTCCAGCACGGCAATGCGGTCGGCGAGGTGGTCGGCCTCCTCAAGGTACTGGGTGGTCAGCACGATGGTGACGCCCTCGCGTACAAGCTCGCGGATGACCTGCCACATTGTTTGGCGGCTCCGCGGGTCAAGGCCGGTGGTCGGCTCATCGAGGAAGATCAGCCGTGGCCACCCCATCAGGGTCATAGCGAGATCGAGGCGCCGCTTCATTCCTCCGGAGTAGGTGGCCGGCGTCTGACGCGCCGCCTCGACGAGGTCGAAGCGTTCAAGCAATTCAGTGGCTCGCGCCCGCCGCTCGGTCGCCCGCAGGTGAAGTAGGCGCCCCATGAGAACCAGGTTCTCTTCGCCTGTCAGCAGATCGTCGACTGCGGAGAACTGCCCGGTGACACCGATCACCCTCCGCACCGCGCCGGCTTCGCCGCGCAGGTTGAAGCCCATGACGGTGGCCTTGCCGGCGTCCGCCGGAATCAGGGTGGAGAGTATCCGTACGATCGTGGTCTTGCCGGCCCCGTTCGGCCCGAGCAATGCGAAGACCTCGCCTTCGCCGATGGTGAGGTCGACGCCGTCGAGGACGACCTTCTCCCCGTACGCCTTGCGCAAGCCGGTAACGGAAACCGCGGTGCGGGTCGCCTGGTTGGTGACTGCGTTCATGTGCCAGATGCTCGAACCTTGACCTTAGGTCAATGTCAAGTCCCTAGCGCAAATCGCTTGTGTCCCACGTAGCACGTACCTGGCCAGCCGTGACCGGCTCGCCGACCAAGCTGCTCAGCCTGGTCGCCGCCATGCCCGGCGATGGATCCAGCTGGCCTCCGCTAGCTTTTCGCCCAAATGCTTCAACGCAGCAGTTAACGAGGACCTTGGCGACCTGCCTCCACATGGCCCTCAGACTGCCCTCTGGCCGGCCGCACCATTGATGACGGTCTAGCGCGTCGTTCGGCGTCGCACTGATAGTGACCCCGACTCGGCCGTGCACGGGCCCCTGTCGAGGCCGTCGAGGATCAGATCGAGACCAAACCCGAACTCGTCCCCGTAGTTGTAGCCGGGCTTCACCGCGTGCTCGACGATGAACTCGGCCAGGTAAGGATAGGTATCGGCGGGGAGTTCGCGGAGGATGCTGCTGCCCACCTCTGCAACCTGGTCGGCGCCGTCGAGTGGCAACGACTGCTCGTTCAGCGTGAAGCCGTAGACATAGCTGTCCAGTATCGAGTAGGCGTGGGCAGCCATCTCGATCGAGAACCCGGCCTGCCGAAGACTCCCCAGCACCTCATCGTGGTGTCGCAATGTCGCGGGACCGGGTTGGACCCGCGACTCCATGAGGCCGATCGCCCAGGGGTGGCGGAGCAAAGCCTCGCGGGCCGAGATCGCCCGCCGGCGCATGGCCGCCTTCCAGTCAGCTTGGCCGGAAGGCAGGTCGATCTCGCTGAAGACGACGTCGACGATGCCGTCCAGGATCTCGTCCTTGTTGGCCACATGGTGGTAGAGCGACATGGCCTCGACCCCGAGCTCCAGGGCGAGCTTGCGCATGCTGAGCGAGCCGAGGCCGCCGCGGTCGGCAAGGGCGACGGCCGCGCCCAGCACCCGCTGCTTGTTCAGCGGGATGCGGGCTTCTGGGATCGGGTTGGTCTGACTTGCCATCTCGCGTGCTTTCATGATTCAGGGGGCGTACGCCGTAAGCCTAGCTTGACAATCTTACGCTGTATGGCTAGCCTTACATCGTAAGGACCTCCGAGGGCCGGAGGGCATCGAGGAGGATCGAGTGATCGCGCCCCCCTGGGCAGGTCCATCTTCCGGGCGAGGAGAACACGAACATGGATACACAGCGCGAGATGACTTCCGGCCGCATGGCTTCGGTTGCGGTCGACGACGGACCCGCGAGCGCGACCGCGGCGGCCGGAGAGACCACGATGAAGGCGATCGTCCAAGACAGGTATGGCTCCTCGGAGGTCCTGGAACTGCGGGACATCGACCAGCCCGAGATCGGAGACGACGAGGTGCTGGTCCGAGTTCGAGCGGCCGCCCTCAACCCCGGTGACTGGGCGATCATGAGCGGCCTGCCCTACATCGCCCGCCCGGTGTATGGGCTGCGCAAGCCAAAGAACGCTGTCCGAGGCCAGGATGTGGCGGGGGAGGTGGAGGCCGTCGGCGCGAGCGTGACGCGCTTTCGGCCAGGTGACGAGGTCTTCGGCTGGTGCAAGGATCTGGGCGGCGCCTGTGCCGAGCATGCGTCCGTCTTCGAAAAGGCGCTGGAGCAGAAGCCGGCCAACCTCACGTTCGAGCAAGCCGCGGCCGTTCCCACGGCCGGCACAGTGGCCCTCGAGGCGCTTCGCGACGTTCGAGCCGGGCAGAAGGTCCTGGTCAACGGTGCCTCGGGAGGCATCGGCAGCTTCGCGGTGCAGATTGCGAAGTCGCTGGGAGCGCACGTGACCGGCGTCTGCAGCACGCGAAACGTGGACCTGATCCGATCGATCGGAGCAGACCAGGTCATCGACTACACCAAAGAGAACTTCACACAGACGGGGCAGCGTTACGACTTTATCCTGGATAACGTCGCGGACCGCTCGTTGTCAGACCTGCGACGTGCGCTCACCCCGAAGGGAACGCTCGTGCCGAACGGCGGAGGGTTCGACAATCACTGGTTCGCAAGCGGTGGTCGCGTTGTGAGGGCGAAGGTCCTGTCACGATTCGGGAGCCAGACGCTGCGGCCGTTCATCATGTCGCAAAAGCTTGAGGCTCTGGTCGCCCTGAAGGCCTTGATCGAAGCCGGCAAGATCACACC
>JALZAV010000209.1 GCA_030948145.1 Candidatus Dormiibacterota bacterium | reverse complement strand
CCCAGGAAATCGCGCTCGAACAGCAGATCCAGGAAACCCGCGACACGATCAACCAGACGATCGACCACATCACCGCCACGGAGCGCCGGATCTCCGAGCTCGCGGAGCGGATCGCGGCGCTCGAGGCGAAAATCGCCGAGGCCCGTATGCTCCGGGAGCGGACCAAATCGGAGTACGCGGACTTCGTCCGGGCGAGCTACAAATCCGACGCCGATCCGTTCGCCCAGCTGCTGGGAGCGCCGAACTTTCAGACCTTCCTCAACCGCGCGGTCGCGATCGAACACCTGACCTTCCTGAGCCACCGGCTGCTCGAGAAGATCCGGGAGACTGACCGGCAACTCCACGCTGCCGAGGCGATCGTAGTGGCGCGCAAGCAGGAGGCGGACAAGGAGCGCGCCGGCCTCGTCGCACAGAAGGCCGCCCTCGTGGTGCAGCAGGCACACCAGCAGGATTTGGAGACCAAGTTGCGCAACAGCATCGCCCGCGTCAAGTACGAGCTGGTGGCGATCAACGGGCAGTCGGCCGCGCTCGCGAAGCGAATCGCGGACATGGAGATCGCCCGCCAGGACCAGTTGATCGCCGAGGCGGAGCAAGCCGCCTGGCAGCAGGCCCAGTTCTGGATGCAGAACAACCTGTTCAACCTGCCGAATGCCACGGCGACCCATTCGACGAAATACCCCTTGATCTGGCCCCTCCAGAAGGGGACGATCACGCTCGTATTCGGCCCCTGCTCGCAGCCGTTCGAGCCGCCTGGGTTCGGCTACCCGCACTTCCACGCTGGCGTCGACGTCGCTTACAACCAGGGCACCCCGATCCTCGCCGCGGACGATGGCGTCGTGGTCTCCGCGACGACGAGCATGATCGCCGGCCAGATGGTCGGCTACGGCAACTACGTGATCATCGCCCACCGCAACAACTTCTTCTCGCTCTACGGCCACATGCTCGGCTTCCAGGTGAAAGCCGGCGATACCGTGCACCAGGGTCAGCTGATCGGCTACGAGGGCTCGACCGGGAACTCCACCGGGCCTCACGTCCACTTCGAGTACCGCTACGGCGGACAGCCGACGAACCCCCTCCCCTACCTGCCGCCCAACGGCCCGAACAGCTTCAACCAGTAAGTCCCCACCTGGCGTCATGGACGAGGGAAAGTCTGGCAATCTGACCGGAGTGCCCGTACACTCGAGTACGGAGCAGGGAATGGTCCAACCGTCAGGACACAGCCGCGGCAGGCATGGAATCAGGCTCGATCAACGCTGGTTCGCGATCGCCGCGGCGGCGGTATTGGGGGCGCTGGTCGGCTTCCTGGTTGGGGTGAACCACTCGACCCTGGCCGTTCGATCGTGCAAGGCGTACGCCGCCCCGACGCAGGCCACCGCCACCTGCAGCGATGGATGGGCATACGCAATTCCGGTCGACAATGTCCGCTGGCGGGACTCGAGTGGTAGGTGGCATCAGGACGGGCGACCGGATTGTCTCCCGCGCGGCCCGCAGGCGGTGGAGCGGATCACCTTCGCAAGCGTTGAGGCAACGATCGACGGCGTTGGCTGGCGCCCGGTCGTTTGGGTCTCCTGCTAGTGCGAGCGCTTAGCCTGTAAGGGCGAGCTGCCCACGTGAGGCGCGTGCGAGGCGGTGATCGAGCCGGCGTCGCCTCCGCTCCAGGTCCACCCGCCAGCGGTCATCGCTGAGCACGGCCATCGTCAGGAGGTTCAGCGCCTCGGCCACCACCCGGAGGGCGCCGGCCGGGTCGCGGGCCTGATGCTCGAGCAACTTGGCGAGTTCGATCGCGGCGGGGTACGGGTAGCACTGGGTACGCCAGCATTCGTCGAGCACGAGCCGTGCCTCGTGCCAGCGGCCCTGGCGGCGGAGCAGGCGAGCCAGCCGCAGCCCGACAGCGCCCCGCTGCGTCCCCGGCATCGTGTCGCTCTCCCACAGCAGCCGGTATTCGCCGATCGCCTGCCCGTCAAAGCCACGCGCCTGGAGAAAGCGCGCCCGGCTGAAGCGATCGAGGGGATGCAATGCGGCGCCGTCTCTCAGCAGCGCGTCGAAGCGGTCGACCAGGCGCGCCATCGAGAGGACGTCCTGACGGTTGTGCCGAAAGACCGGTTCCATCGCGTCCAGGCCGGCCCCGCGAAGCCAGGCGAAATAGCGGCCCGGGATCATCCAGCCAGGCAGGTCCTCATGGCGATGCAGGTCGAGCACCGCCTGCTCGATCGTCTGCAGGGCGCAGTCTGGAAGGCGCGGCTTGAAGATGCGACGCGCGATCGGCAGGAGGTCGAGGTGAGACGCCACCGACCACGCCGGGCGAACCCGGCGCATGATCAGCCTCGTCTGGAGCAGCGGCCAGTCGAAGCTGCGACCGTTGTAAGTGACCAGGCACCCGGCCCGGCCGACGTGCCGGCCAACCGCCCACAGCAGCGCCGGCTCCTGGTCGAGGTCCTGCAGGAAGTACTGGGCGAGCCGGATGCCGTCGCCGTCACGCCAGGC
>JALZAV010000077.1 GCA_030948145.1 Candidatus Dormiibacterota bacterium | reverse complement strand
TCGCCGACCACCAACTTGCCGTGGAAGAACGCGACGCCGCGCGGGCTGTCGAAGCCGGATGCTACCGGCACGGGGCCCGGCTGCGCCAGCGCCGGGCTGGGCAACAGCACCCCCACCGCCAGCGCGAGCACACCAAAAATCGACCGCTTGTTGAGCCTCAATTCCGACCCTCCTCAGTGAGCACTGCGTGAGCGCTCGAACCCTCGACCCGACCTGTCCCCCGCGTCAGAGTACCGGAAGTCAGGCCGAATTACAACAGGCAGTCACCTTCCCTACACAGCCTGTTGTATCAGGAGCACGCAGAAAACGCGGCCGGAGCGCTCCAGCCGCGTTCCGATCAGGGAGAGTTCGAACTTATCGGGCGGTCTCGCGTGCCTCCGTCTTGTTGGGGGCCGGCGAGCCCTGGACGTGCATCAGGTTCTCGACCCCGTTCACGCCGCGGACCTTGAGCACCGCCTTCTCGATCGAGGCGATCTCGTGGGCGTTGTCCACCTGGCCGCGGATCGTGACAACCCCGGACTCGACATCCAGGTTGAGCCGACCTTTGGGCAGGCTTGCGTCTCGGAAGATCTCGCTTTCCACCCGGTCACGAAGCGTCAGGTCGTCGACGGGTGCGCTGCTCGAGCGCAGATGGATCATCTTCTGCGAGAAGCCATTGGCATTGGAGCTGGCGCGGCTTCCGATCTGGGTCAGGTTGCCGCCGAGGCGGCGAATCGTGGCCGTGATCTGGGCCGATGCCTGGGCGCGCCGTGCCGCCCCCCGCTCAGGATCCAGAAAGTACAGGAGCGCCGCGCCGCCGATCGCGCCTGCCACGATCGACACGATGCTGGGCCGGCGTTGTCCGCGGTTTGCCAGCTGCTTCCTCGCCTGCTTGACGGCGTTGCTCGACTCGAACGAGAGCCGGGGCAGTTTCACGTCGCTCAATTTGATATTCGGCATCTTTACGTCCGCGATCCTGTCCGGCAGGCTGACGGTCGGCACTTTGACGCCCGGCAGCTTGATTTCAGGCGTTTGAATTTTAGGCACCCCTGGTGACCCCCTTCGTTACTTGCTCGCCAATCCGATCGTTGCCGGCCTGGACGACATTTCCGTGGCTGAGGACGCCGACCAGCGAGCCATTATCGACGACGGCCAGCCGGCGGATCTCCTCGTTCTCCATCTTGCGTGCGGCGTCGGCCAGGTCGTCGTCCGGCGCCACCGTGGTGACGCCCTTGCTCATCACGTGCTCCGCCGTCTCGTTGCGAAGGTCGTGCCCCTCCGCGACGCAGCGAACCACGATATCGCGGTCGGTCACGACTCCGATTAACCGGCCGCCCTCGACAATCGGCAGGAAACCCGCGTCCTGATCCTTCATCTTGCGAGCGACGTCGATCAGTCGGTCGCCTTTCGACCCCGAGATGATGGTTTTCGCCATCGCTTCCCTTACCTTCATGCTCCACCTCCTGGAACTGCTTAGGTGATTATTTGTAAGTCCTCGATTATAGTACAAATTGATATTTCCACTAGCAGGTACTCAGGAGGAACAGACATGGCTGAACCCGAAGCGTCGTCGATCGCCGGTGGCCGCACGCCCGAGCCGCCGCTCGAGCCCGAGGACCTTACCGAGAAGGTCGCGCAGGATACTGACGGGAAGCCGCTGGCGCAGAAGGCGAAGGGCGTCCTGACGGAACTGGACCGGGAGGTCTCCGGCGAATACGAGGCCAAGCAGGAGCGCGAGGCGAAGAGCGACCAGCGCTCATAACCCCGGGTCGACCCGGGTCATGTCAGGCGAACAGCGACTTGAGCTCGGCGGCGGCCTCCGCCTTGAGCTGCGCCAGCGTGCAGGCCTTCGGCGGCTTGTCCGGGCGCCAGCGAACGAAGCCGACGCCATGGCGAAAGCGATCGTTCTCCAGCCGATCGAAGGCCACCTCACAGACCAGTTCCGGCCGCACCGGTTCCCAGGCGAGGTCGCGGTCCTGGGACCAGCGGCTCGGACCGCCCGGTGCACGCCCGCCCTCGAAGCTGGTCCCGCCGCGGAGCGGCTCCAGCATCGTGACCAAGTCGCGGCGTTGCCCGTCGTCGAAGCCGGAGGTATGCCCCACATACTCGAGCGTCGCGCCGCGGTAGACCCCTAGCAGCAGTGACCCGACCCGCTTGCCGTCGTTGCCCCAGCGAAAGCCGCCCACGACGCAGTCCGCCGTCCGCTGCTCCTTGACCTTGATCATGGCGCGCTTGTCCGGGTGGTAGACATCATCGAGCCGCTTGGCGACGATGCCGTCGAGCCCGGTGCCGCAATATTCCTTGAGCCAGCCCAGCGCCACGTCACGATCTTTCGTCGCGGGGCTGAGAAAGATGGAGCCGGGTCGGGGCCCCAATAACGTCTCGAGCCGGCGGCGCCGCGCGCGCAGCGGGACGTCGAGCAGGCTCTCGTCCCCGTCGGCCAGAACGTCGAACGCGATGTAGGAGGCGGGCTGCGTTTCCGAGAGCATCTTGACGCGTGAGGCTGCCGGGTGGATCCGGTTCGTCATCGCATCGAAATCGGTGCCGGCCCCGGTGAAGACCACGATCTCGCCATCGAGCACCACGCGTTTCGGCTTGATCGATTGAATCGCCGGGACCAGTTCAGGGAAGTACCGGGTCAGGACCTTCTGGTTGCGGCTGTGCACGATCACCTCGTCGCCGTCCTTGAAGGCGACCGCGCGGAAGCCATCCCACTTCGGCTCGTATTGCCAGTCATCGCCCCTGGGAAGCTCCGATTGGACCTTCGCTTCCATTGGACTGAACGGTGGCATGACGCCCAGGGGCATGCCTCATATACTAATTTGATGCCGGTGCTGACGAAACCCGTCGTCGTGTTAAAGGACACGTTCGGGCGGGTGGCCGACGACCTCCGGATCTCGGTCACGGATCGATGCAATTTCCGCTGTATCTATTGCATGCCGGCGGCCGGCCTGCCCTGGATCGCGCGCGACGAGGTCCTCTCCTTCGAGGAGATCACGCATGTGACCCGCATCCTGGTCCGGGATTGCGGCGTCCGGACGATCCGCCTCACCGGCGGCGAACCCCTGGTGCGCAAGGGCATCGAAGAACTCACTGCCATGATCGCGGCCCTGGACGACGGCCTGGACATCGCGATGACGACGAATGGCATCCTGCTGGCGGAGAAAGCGCAAGCACTCAAAGACGCGGGACTCTCGCGCGTGAATATCAGCCTGGACTCTCTGAAGCCGGACCGTTTTCGCAAGCTGGCGCGGCGTGACGCGCTCGACCGGGTGCTGGCGGGCATCCGCGCGGCGCGGGAGGCGGGCTTCGCAAGGATCAAGCTCAATGTCGTGGTCATGCGTGGCCAGAACGACGACGAAGTCCTCGACTTCGCGCGACTGGCGCGGCGGGATGGCTATGAAGTCCGATTCATCGAGTTCATGCCGCTCGATGCTGACGGCATCTGGACACCGGAAACGGTGGTGGCGAGCCGGGAGATTATCGAGACGATTGATCGTGAATTTCCGGTTATCCCGGTGCCCAATGAGCGGCCCGCGCCGGCGAATCGCTTCCGTTTCAGCGACGGCGCCCCAGGGGGTATTGGCGTTATCCCGTCAGTCAGCGACGCCTTCTGCAAGGTCTGCAACCGGATCCGGCTGACCGCCGAAGGGCATCTGCGGACCTGCCTGTTCTCCCTGCGCGAGCACGATGTCAAGACATTGCTGCGCTCGGGCGCCTCGGACGAGGCGATCCGCGAGTTCGTGCGGGCCGCGGTCTGGCAGAAAGAAGAAGGGCACAAAATCGGCCAGGCGGATTTCGTGCGACCTGGCAAGACGATGAGCCAGATCGGAGGCTAGCTACAGAGCCCGGCGACCCGCGGCCCCGAGTGCCGCGTGAATGACGTTACCACCCCACCCTGGCTCTGGTACCTGGCCCGCGTGGGCGAAATCAGCGTCATGATCCCCTCGTCGAATGGATTGCGGTAACCGGGCGGCGGATTGCCGCCTGAGAGATTCGGGCCGCTCGGGTCCCAGAAACTGCCGTCGAAGTCGACGGCGATCGGGTAATCGAGCCCACAGTGGGTGAAGATCGTAAGGCGATAGCGCACACCGGATGTAATGCGGGCCGACTTCGGAACAAAACGGAACTGTCCATTGCCAACGGGTTCTGCTGGCCCTGCCTGCGTTGGCGGGGGCAGCGTTCGAATCGCTGCCGGCCCTGGCTCGAAGACCAGGGCTGCCGCCAGTAGCACGGCGAGGATGGAGACCGCCAGCAGCAGGGCCCGGGTCGGAATCTGCAAGCGGATGACCGAAGCGAATCGCCAGAAGTCTCGGCGCGGCGGCGTCATCTGGTGAGACATTAGACGAGGCGACCTACAATCTGTTCCAGTGAAGATCGCCATTGGGACTGATGAGCGGACGCGGGTGACAGACGTCGTCGCCGAGTACCTCCAGAACAAGGGCATCGAGGTCGAAACCTTCGGACCGCTGGGCGGCAACGCGATGGATTGGGCCGACGTCGGCCGCGCGGTCGGCGAAAGGGTAGCAGCGGGTATCGTCGACCAGGGCGTGTTGTTCTGCTGGACAGGCACCGGCGTCTCGATCGCCGCCAACAAGGTCACCGGGATCCGCGCTGCGCTCTGCCACGACGCCGAGACGGCCCGCGGCGCGCGCAAATGGAACGATGCCAACATCCTGGTGATGAGCCTTCGCTCGACATCCGACTCGGTCGCGCGGGAGATCTGTGACGCCTGGCTCGAGGCACAGCCGGATCCCGCCGAGCAGGCGATCATCAGCAAGCTCCGCGCCATCGAAAAGCGCGCGTGATCACGCTGATCCACGGCGCCGAAGGCTACCTCGTCGATCGGTCGGCGCGCAGCCTGCTCGATCAATTGCGAGTGGGCCTGACGCTCGAATTCAATTACGAAGATCTGCAGGCCGACACGCTCGGGGCGGACGCCTTCGGGGAGAAAGCCTCGACCTTGCCGTTTCTCGATGCGGTGCGTGTCCTCGTGTTGCGTGACTGGGGCCTGCTGGCGGGGAAACGCGACAAGGGTTCGGGCGCCGAGCGCGCCGCCGGCTACCTCAGCCTGGTCCCGGACTCGACCCACCTCGTCCTGATCGCGCACGCGCCGGTCGCGCCCGGCAACGCGATCTTCAAGGCGATCGGCGTGATGGAACGGGACAAACGTGCCCGGATCCAGAAGTTCGAGCCGCCCCGGCGCCCCGACCGGGCCGGGTGGGTCCGGAAGCTCGCCGAGGAACGGGAACTCACGATCACGCCTGCGGCCGTTCGCCTGCTGCTCGAGCGCGCGCAGCCGGATCTCCGCCTGCTGGACATGGAGATCGCGAAGCTCGGCCTGTACGCGTCGCCGGCGACCCGCATCGACGAAGAGGCGGTTCGCGCGCTCGTCAGCGACACCCGCGAGGAGGAGATCTTCGCCCTGACCGACGCGCTCTCGACCGGCCGGCCCGGGGAGGTGGCAGGGGTCTTACAGTCACTGCTCGACGCCGGGCGTGAGCCGACCTGGCTGCTTTACACGTTGGTGAGCCACTGGCGGAGGCTGATGCAGGCGCGCGCGGTGCGCGACCGGGGCGGCAGCCTGGCCGATCTGCAGGCGCGTCTGACTGATCATCCCTTTGTCGTCGAGAAGGCCTTCCGGAATGCCGCCGACTACAGCGCAGCGGAGCTCGACCGAGGTTTCCACGAACTGCTCTTGCTGGAGGAGCAGATCAAGCTCGGCGAGCTGGACGCCAGGCTCGCCGTCGAAGGATTCGTCCTACAGCAGGTGCTCAGCACGAGCTAGTCAAAAAGAAGGGCCGCTTTCCGAGAAAGTGGCCCTCACGGACTGGCTCAGTTATCGGTTCGCGCGAAGACGAATCAGTCCACCGATGCCGCCGGCGAGGGCCAGCAACATCAGGGCGAGCGCGAGCCACGGGCTCGAGGGCGTCACGGGAGCCTTCGGCTGGCCCGTGTTCGGTAACACGATCGGGGCCGCTCCAACCGCGGCCGCCGCCGAGATGGTGAGGGTTTGCCCTTCTTCGTCAGTAATCGTCACGCTGACGGTCCTGGCGCCGGCGGAGCTGTACTTATGGGTACCGCTGACACGGAATGTCCCGGACGCGGTCTTCGTAATGGTGCCGGGCGACGTCGCCCCATCGCCCCATTTGATCGAGGCTGCGAAGTCGCCGGCCGCAGCCTGGTCCCCAGCCTTATCCGTGATCGTCGCGACTACGGGACTGCTGGTGGTCCCAGCCGTCGCGGAAATTGGGGTGCCGGTGCCGGAGAGTGCCGCATCAGCCACTTTAACGGTAAATGTGTCGACAGCGCTCTTACCGCCGTCGTCGCTGAGCGTTACGGTCACGGTGTACGTGCTGGACGGCGGCTTGTTTGCGTCGTAGGTGTGCGTGCCCGAGACGGTGACGTTGCCTCCGCCTTCGCACTCACATCCCTTGACGGTCCCAGCCGAGCTGGTGCCGTCGCCCCAGGCGATGGCAGCCGTCAGGCCGGGACCAGTGTTGGAGCTGAAAGAACCGCCTGCATCGGTGAACTCAACGTCGATCTTGAGCGCGCCGCTGCCTTCGACGCTGGTCTTGTTGCTGGCGGTCATGCCCGTGATCGCTCCGTCGGTGACCGTGGCCGTCGCAGTGTTGGTTCCGGTCCCGACTACATCGTCATCAGTGTCAGTCACCGTGACGTTGATATGAAAGATTCCGGAGTCTTTGTAGGTATGCGACCCCTTGACCCGGAAGCCGCCGTCCGTGCACGAGACGTTGCCCCCGCTGGCTGTGCTTCCATCGCCCCAGTCGATGCTGGTGGTGTATCGCGCCTGGGCCAGCTGGCTGCAGGAGAGCTCCGGGGGATGCGGAGTCACCGGCCGCGTGATCGGGGGATTGTCGGTGAAGTTTGCGACTACCTTGTTGCTCGCCTGGGTGCCTTCGGCTACGGTGAAGGATGTCCCTGTGGTAACCGTCAGCTCATCTGCCGCAAAGGCCACCGGCGTTGCGAACACAAGAAGTGAAGCGCCCGCTGCGACAGCCGCGGCAGTGGTCAGTCCCAGGCAGGCACGAATCGAATGATGCTGCTGCATTACGTCCCCTCCTCTTCGCGCACGACAATGGGTGCGCGTTCCTCCGTGAGTGTAGTCGTGTTGCACGCTTAGTCAAGTCTTAGGTTATGGGAAGGGCGATTGCCACGTGGAGTGATATAGGCGGATGCGCCCGGTGACTAGGAGGCGCGAACCGCCGTCACGATCCATCGTTTCGTGTCGACGTTGAAGGGCCAGCAGGTGATGATCGTCAGCCGGGCATCAGAGGTCGGGGCGAGAACACTCATCGCGGTCGGCGCCACGATCTGGTGGCCGGTGACCCGGTACACCTGCGTCTGCGAGCCGACGGCCAGTTGGACGATGTCGCCGGGAGCCAGGTCGTAAAGCCGTCCGAAGATGTTCCCCTCGATATCGTCGTGGCCGTACAGGACCGCATTCCCGGCCCCGAATGGCGCCGAACCGGCGTAATGAGTGACGGCATAGCCCGGGGCAATCAGCATCACGCCCTTGGCAGTCGTGCCGCGATCGTAGACCGGCGCATTTCTGATTCCGATCCGCGGAATCGACAGGCGAGCCGAAGCAAAGGCCGGCACGGTGTCGGCTGCTGCGACCGTGGCGGCCCTCCGGACAGCCTGATCATGGGAGGGCGTTGCGATCGAAGATGGCGCCTGCGGGGGCCGGCTCGTCTCGACGGTGACGGCGCGTAGGGTGGAGGTTGCGCGGATGTCCGCTGAATGGCTGAGGAGCACAACGGCGCCGCAACCAAGCGCCAGCACGGCGCCAGCCGCCAGCAAGATCTTCCCCCGCTTCATGTCGCTACAGTAGCGCCTGGCCCGGGCACACGAAAGAGCCACCCCTTAAGGGGTGGCCCTGCGATCCCAGCTCGAAGCGGTGTCCTTGCGCGCGAATCAGCGCTGCCGGACGAGCAGCCGCAGTCCCAGTCCTGTCAGGACCAGGCCAAGGAGTGCCAGCGCCGACCAGGGCAGGTTCGGGGTGCCGGCGGGCTTCCCGGTCGCCGGCAAGACCGGCGGTCGGGGCGTCGGCCTGGCGACAACCGCGGCTTTCGCGTTATGGATTGTGGTCACGCCAGGCGTGCTCGAAACGGTGATGGTCGTATCGGCGACGGCCACGGCTCCCATCGGGGTCGACACTTCGTGGAGCGTGATCGTGGAGAAAACCGGAAGCTTCGCGAGTGTCGTCGCGGTGGCGTCATTGCAGAGCAGGGTAACGGTCGTGCTCGCTGGCACGTTGATCGTCACCAGGCCTCCCTCGGTCGACACCTTGATCACGACGGTGAAGCTCGCGCTTCCGGTCAATCCGGCGTCACAGGTCTTCTTGACCTGGGCGGCGATTTGCGTGCTACCAATCGTCGACCCCTGGATGGTCACGTGGGTGGGCGATTGGCACGCACCGCTCGTCGACGGGTGAATCGTGAACTGGCCGCCGCCCTGCTGGGCCCCAGAGGGGCCAAGGACCGTGATAGTGACAATCGCCGTCGTCGACGCGGTCACGTCCGCCACGACCCATTGGTCCGTGAAGACGCCGTCGGCGTTGGCAACCCCGGTTCCCTTCTGGGTGCCGCCGTTCGCGGTGCTGCCGTTGATCGTGACCTCGATATGAACGATCGCCCTGGTGGTGGCATTGACCGTGATCAGCTGAGTCTGGCCGCCGGCGAGGCAGTCCATCTCGATCTGGGCCGTAAATGGGCTGGCCGCGAAGGCCGGTGTCGCGACCGCGAGTCCGCCAAGTAATGCCGCTGCCCCGCTGGCGGCGAGCAACCGCTTTCCAAAGTTCATTCGACCCCTCCTTGATCACGCCGAGTTAAGTGTCCTCGCACTCTCTCACGGCAGAGGTCGCCTTGTAAAGCCCGCGGCCAGGCGGGCGTGAGGTGGGCTAGGCCTTGGCTTTGGCGGGCTTGGTCGCAGCCTTCGCCGAGCCCCTGGTCGCGCCTTTCACCGGACTCGCGGCCTTGCCGCCGGCCCTTGCAGCGGCCGGCTTGTGGGCGCTCAGCTTTGCCAGCGCACTCATCAGGCGGCCCTTCCGCCGGGAGGCGTTGTTGCGATGGAGGATGCCCTTCTCCGCGGCCTTGTCGAGCGCGCTGATCGCCCGGCGCACGTCCTCGCTCGTCAGGCTGACCGCGGACGAATCGGCTGGCCGCCGGGCGCGCGACACCAGCGTCTTCGCCGCTGACCGCGTCGAGCGATTGCGGTCACGCTTGCGGATCGAGGCGCGCACGCGCTTCTTGGCCGACCGAGTGTTCGCCATGCGAGCGCTGAT
>JALZAV010000208.1 GCA_030948145.1 Candidatus Dormiibacterota bacterium | reverse complement strand
TCGACGCTCTTGTCCGTGAAGACGGCCTGGATCTTCCCGGTCGCCGGGTCGAGCAGCCACAACCCGGGCCCCGGCGGGCCTACCCCCGCGTGATTGAAGTAGACACCCTCCTTCGCGTAGTAGAGGACGGTGTCGACACCGCTTGACCCGGCCAAGGTGCGGTCTTTTCCCGTCGCCACCTCGACGTCGTGGATGCCAGAGCCATTCTGATACGCGTAATGCGCGCCGTCGGGCGAAACGCTCCGGAGTTCGACCGGGAGCCAGCGTTGAAGCTGCCAGTCATAGGCGCCCGCCCCGGGGCCGCCGCCGCTGAGATAGGGCCGCGCCGAGGAGTGGTAGTTGTTCCCGTCCTGGACGAACCCGCCATTCGGGTCGGCCGTGAACTGTCCGCCCGGCACGGTCAGGAACCCGCGGGTGGGGACCAATCCCTGCGCCTGCTGCGCGTACTCGACGATCGGAAGCCTGCACGCCAGGCTGGCTGGACTCGAGGAGACACGCGTGGTAGGGGTGGCGGCGGTCGATTCCTGCGGCGTCGCGGTCGGGTGTCCTGCGACGGGCTTGGACGATCCGGTACATCCCGCGAGGACCAGCGCCAGGAGGCACATGCCGAGTCGTTGCACGAAGAGGTAACTTGCGGAGCTCCGAAAAGTTACCATCAGATGTTGCGACGACAGCGCTATCAAATGGTGGCGAACTGCGCGATTCCCGGCGGTTTTTGCGCTAGGCTGTGCCTTCGGAAATGATGCGGAGCCGTCCATCGCCCTAGCCAGGCCGAGGCCGCCCGAAGGGCAATCCGGGGACGAGGTCAACGACCTCGTTCAGATCGCGCTCGAGATCTCAGGTTCGCTCGACTCGCGCGAAGTCATCGCCCGCGTCCTCGAACGCGGGATCCACGCCGTGCACGCGGACCGCGCCACCCTCTCGAGCCTCACCGCCGATTCGATCGTGATCGAAGCGACCTCTGGGCGCGCCGGGGCCGTGACCTGGGTCGGCCACCAGTACTCAGTCGACTATTTCGCCGGACAGCCCCTGGTCCAGCGGGCGATCGCCACGAGGCAGCCGACCTTTGGAGGTCAGCTTTCCGTCGCCCAGGCGGCGCCGGAGTTCCGAACCGCCCTTACCGACGTCCGGCATACGGCCGTCATGCCTCTCGTTCATGGGGATCGCGCTATCGGCCTGCTCGTCTTGAGCCGCTACGAAGATCGGCCCTTTACCGAGGACGATGTGGCGGCGCTCAGTCTGTTGAGTGCCCTCTCGGGCCTGGCGCTGACGAACGCACGCCTCTTCGAGGAGGCGGAGGTCGCCCGCGCCCGTGCCGACGAGACGGCGGCCCGCCTGCGCTCGTCCGTCGAGGCCGCCGAGGACGTGGCGAGCCAGGTTGAGCTTAGCCAGGTACTGAGCCGGCTTCTCCGCCGGGCCGCGACCGCGGTTGGCGCCGACGGGGCCAGCCTGGCCCGAGTTGATGACACGTTTCTGGTGGTCGAGTCCACGACCGGCGAAGCGCCGGACGCCACCATCGGAACCCGGTGGCCGATCGCTCCAGTGGTGCTCAAGGGGATCAAGGAGCATCGGGCTGTGCAGCTGACCGCGGCCGAATACTCGGGCACGCCCGCCGGGCTGGAGGGCGTGGTACTCCCCTACAAGCGCTTCCTGGTCGCGCCACTGGCCGTGGGCGGTGAGGTCATCGGCGTCATCGCGATGGGCCGCGTCAAGGACGAACCCTTCCAGACGGGCGCGATCGACTCCCTGCATCAGTTCTCGACGCTCGGCGCCCTATTGCTTCGCAACGCGCGCCTGATCGCGGACGCGCAGGAAGCCGAGCGTTCGAAAAGCGAGTTCATGGACATCGCCGTCCACGAACTGCGGGCCCCCCTGACGGTGACCGCCGGCTACCTCTCGATCGCGCTCGAGGGCGGCTTCGGCGAGCTGCCGGCCGCGCTGCAGTCAGGGCTGGAAACGGCGCAACGAAAGACCGAGGAGGCGAAGGGGCTGGCGGATGAGTTGCTCGCGGTGGCGCGGCTTGAGAGCCGGACGCTGTCCACGAAGACCGAGCGCGTCTCGATGACGGATGCGCTGCACGAGGCGATCACGCGGGCTAAACCACGGGCCCTCCTCGCCGGCGCGACGCTCCGCATGCATGCCGGCCAGGCGGTTGATGCGCTCGCTGACGCAGCGATGGTGGACAAGATCCTCGACAACCTGATCAACAACGCGATCAATTACAGCGAGGCGCCGCCGACGATCCGGCTTGCGCTCGAGGCCGCCGGCGGCGAGGTGCACGTGACCGTCGCCGACAACGGCGCCGGCATCATGTCCGCCGATCGCGAGCGCATCTTCCAGCGGTTCGTGCGCGGATCGGATCGCCTGCTCCGCGGTCGGCAAGGCAGCGGGCTCGGGCTCTATCTGAGCCGCGGCCTGGCGCAGCGGATGAATGGGTCGCTGGAATTGCAGGCGACCGAGCCGGGCAAGGGAAGCACGTTCCTCTTGCGGCTTCC
>JALZAV010000207.1 GCA_030948145.1 Candidatus Dormiibacterota bacterium | reverse complement strand
TCGGGGTGGCCACGCTGATCTTCCTGCTGGTTCACCTGCTGCCCGGTGACCCGGCGCGAGTCATCGCCGGCGTCAACGCGACGCCCGCCGACGTGGAACGGATCCGTCACCAACTGGGCCTCGATCAGCCGGGATGGCAGCAATACCTCAGCTTTCTTGGCCGCCTGGCCCACGGTGACCTGGGCACCTCGACTCACACCCTCAACCCCGTCACGTCAGAGATCGCCGCGCGCGCTCTGTACACCGCGGAGCTGGCCGCCCTGAGCATCGTGATCGCGATCGCGGTGGGTGTCGCCGCGGGCGTGGTCGCTGCCACGCGCCGCAACACGGCGATGGACCTGCTGATCTCGGGCGCCGCCATTGCCGGCGTCTCGATCCCTGTCTACTGGCTCGGGCTGATGCTGGTGGTACTGTTCGCAATCGACCTCCGGGTGCTCCCGGCGGCCGGCGCCGGCGGGCCGACGAGCATCGTCCTGCCCGCGATAACGCTTGCCTTCTTCTCCGTCGGCTTCATCGCCCGGCAGACCCGCTCGGCGATGCTGGAGGTCCTGGGTCAGGACTTCGTACGCACGGCGCGTGCCAAGGGCGCCGGGGAACGGAGAGTGCTCCTCCGCCACGCTCTGCGCAACGCGCTGCTGCCGGTGGTGACGACGATCGGGCTACAGTTCGGCACGCTGCTTGGCGGCGCGGTCCTGACCGAGACCGTCTTCGCCTGGCCCGGCATCGGCCGCCTGCTGGTGGACTCAATATTCTTCCGCGACTTTCCGGTCGTGCAGGGAGTCGTCCTGCTCATCGCCGTCGCCTTCATCGTCGTCAACCTCATCACCGACCTGGTCTACGCGGTTGTCGACCCTCGCATCCGGTACGGCTGACCTCGACCGCCTCCAGGATGAGGAGGCGGTCGATGCGGTGCCCAGGGACCGCTTCTGGGTTCGGCTGCGGACCCATCGGAGCGCGATGTTCGGAGTCGGCGTGCTCGTCCTCTTCGCGCTGGCCAGCCTGATCGGACCCCTGCTGGATCACAACGACCCTGTCCGTCAGGACCTTGCCAATGCGTTCCTGCCGCCCTCGCCGGCCCACCCGCTGGGAACCGACGACCTGGGCCGCGACGAGTTGGTGCGGCTGCTCTACGGGGGGCGGCTCACTCTTCTCGTCGGCTTCGGGGCTGTCGCCATCGGCTTCCTGATCGGCGTTCCGCTGGGAGCGCTGTCGGGCTATCTCGGCGGCTGGCTCGACATGCTCACGCAGCGAGTCGTGGACGTGATTCTCGCCTTTCCCAACATCCTGCTGGCGATCGCTCTGGTCGCTGCGCTCGGACCCGGCCTCCGCAACGTGATCATCTCGGTCGGCATCACCTCGATCCCGGCCTTCGTGCGCCTCGTCCGGGCCTCGGCGCTCTCGATCCGCGAGCTCCCGTACGTGGAGGCCGCGCGGGCGCTCGGCGTCTCGGACTGGAGGATCCTCCTCCG
Organism: Candidatus Dormiibacterota bacterium; assembly: GCA_030948145.1. Classification (GTDB taxonomy): domain Bacteria; phylum Chloroflexota; class Dormibacteria; order CF-121; family CF-121; genus JALYYC01. Next base: position 1,040 of record JALZAV010000207.1, on the reverse strand, counting down.
CCATGTGATCCCCAACTCGTTGGCGCCTGTCATCGTGCAGGCCACGCTGCAGCTCGGTGCGGCCATCCTGGTCGCTGCGGGCCTGGGTTTCCTTGGGCTGGGCGTGCAGCCGCCCACCCCGGAGTGGGGCACAATGCTCGGCTCTAGCCGGCAGTTCATCTTCAGCGACTCGATACTCGTCACGGTGCCTGGGCTAGCGATCTTCGGCGCAGTCCTCGCGTTCAACCTGCTGGGAGACGGGCTGCGAGACGCACTCGATCCCCGACTGAGGTGAACGGATCGGTGGCCACCGAGCTCATCATCCTGCAGGCTGTCTAGACGGGATCGGCGTGGACGATCGCACGGATGGACACCCGCTCGGAGAGAGCAACCGAGGCCTTGGCCGGAGCCACAGCGTCCGAAGCGGCGTACGCGAGCTCGCTATCGGCCTCGGTGTTCGCGATTTCACGCCGGCCGCAACGGGACCGACATAGAGCGTTTTCGGGCTGAGTGGGAAGCGCTGGTTCTGCTGCTACCGGTCTTCTGCATGGTTGCGGCGCACCGCACGCACCATGCGCCGGCCGAGCAGGAACAGCAGAACCAGCACCGCAACGGTCGCAAAGAGCTCCGGGGCAAAGGCCATGGCAACTGCCAGCGCTGTCGTCACGTCCGCGGACATCAACACCACGAACACGAGCGGCGTGAATGCCAGCCCCCAGCTCAACCGGTGCCACAGGGAAGCCGGCCAGACACGCCGCATGAGTCGGGGCACGGATCAATCCTAGAAGCGAGAGGCTTATCTGCGGTCCTCTTCCACGCTTTCGAAGAGAACCGCCAAACGGCGCGCGGCGGCCCTCGCGTCGACGCTAGCGACCCCAAGAGCTCCGCCGCGACTCGCATCCTGACCAGGACCAGATCACCGGGCCCTGGCTGCGAACACTCAGGAGCCTAGTCGGGGGGGCGCCCAGCAAGGGCAACATCCCCCCAGCAACGCCTGACCTAACGTCCTGGCTCGATCTCGCGCCTAGGACATGGCTCTCGAGCCAACTGCGGCCAGCTCG
>JALZAV010000076.1 GCA_030948145.1 Candidatus Dormiibacterota bacterium | reverse complement strand
ACGTGCGCCCAGAGGGCCGACGTGATGCCGAAGGAATTGGCGATGTAGCCGGAAGTATTGGCGCTGGTCAGGGTGGCGGCCCCCAGTCCGGCGAACAGGCCGGCGAAGGCCACCGCCCTCCGGATCAAGCCGAAGATCCAGCCGAGCGCCATATTGCCGAGTAACAGAGTGATGATGATCAGATCAAGCGTGTTCATCAGGCGCGCACCTCGGCGTCGAATTCCTGCTTGAGGCCGTCGACGACGCGCTGGTAGGTCGCTGAGACTTCCTCACTCGTGAGGGTTCGGTCGTCCGCCTGGAACTGCAGCCGGAACGAGAGGCTGCGGGCACCGGCCTCGAGTTGCGGGCCCTGGTATTCAGTCAACATGGAAATCTCCCGCAACGTGTAACCACTAAGCCGCTGCATAACTTGCACGAGCTGGCCGGCCGCGATATGCCCGCGAATCACTACCGTAATGTCGCGTCGGATACCCGGAAACCTGGGCAACGCTCGTGCCCTTGGCGTGCGCTGGCCGAGCTCGACAAAGCGGTCGAAGAGCACCTCAGCGCCGACCGCGCGTCCGGGCAGCCCGAGAGCCGCCAGCAGGCTCGGATGCACCTCCCCGACGATCCCGACAGCCCCGTTGTCGTCGCGGATCTCGGCGGTACGACCGGGATGCCAGCCCGGTCCCTGTCCCTGCGGGAACGTCACCGGCGGAAGGCTGACCCGATCCCGGAGCGCCGCTAGCGCCTGCTGGACCTCGCGAAGGCCGGCGAGCGCGGGCTCGGCACCGCCGGGGACGTGCACGGCGATGCCCAGGACCCGGGGTTCTTTGACCCCCTCCTCCCCTTTCCAGACCACGGTGCCCAGCTCGACGAGCCGCGCGCCCGGTTGATCCTGGCGGGCATTGAGGGCCAGCGCGTCAAGCAGCCCCGGCAGCAGGCTGGCGCGCAACGCATTTCGGTTTTCCACCATGGGGTTTCGAAGACGAGCCCGAGCAGCCGGGGCCGCCGGTAAACGGATGTCCGCCGTGGCCTCGTCGCTGACCAGGCTGTTTGTCAGGGCCTCATCGAAGGCCAGCCCGACCAGGAGGTCGCGCGCAATCTCGTCGACGTCCTGCGGCTGGTAGAGATCGCGTACCGGCATGCGCCGACCCGGAACCGTGCTCGGCACGCGGTCGTAGCCATAGATCCGGCCGATCTCCTCGACCAGGTCCTCGGGGATCGTGCAATCGAGGCGAAAATCCGGTGGCGTCGCCATCAGCGAATCGCCGGTCAGCCGGACGGCGAAGGCAAGGCGCTCGAGGATCGTGGCGGCCGCCTCTAGCGGGATCGCGAGCCCAAGCACACGGTCGATCCGCGCCGCGCTCAGCTCGATGGACACCGGCTGGAAGGGATCGGGATAGACGTCGCCGTGCCCCACCGCTCGCCCGCCGGCAAGCTCCCCGATCAACGTCGTCGCGCGCTCGATCGCCGGCAGGCTGATGGCAGGGCTAAGGCCCTTTTCGAACCGGGATGACGCCTCGGTGCGAACGCCGTGCGTGCGTGAAGAGGCGCGGATCTGGCGCGGCTCCCAGGTCGCCGCCTCGAGCACGATGTCCGTCGTAGAGGCATCAACGGCGCTGTCGGCTCCACCGATGATGCCGGCGAGCGCGAGTGCGCGCGCTCCGTCCGCGACGACGATGTCCTCCGGACGGAGCTCCCACGTCTTGCCGTCGAGGCTGGGCAGCCTTTCGTCTGGCCTGGCCTGACGAACGACGAGCGGCCCGTCGAGCCGGCGCTGGTCAAAGGCATGCATCGGCTGGCCCAGCTCCAGCATCACGTAGTTCGTGATGTCGACGACGTTGCTGATCGGGCGCACGCCCGCCGCTCGCAGGCGCGCCTGCAGCCAGACCGGCGAGGGGCCGACCTTGATGCCGGTGAAGCGTCGGACGACGAAGCGGCGACAGGCACGCGCGGACTCCAGCCGTACCAGCGGCTCCGATGGAACCGCGGTCCCGGTGACAGTCGGAGGCCGCAGCGGGACGCTGAAGAGCGCGCTGATCTCGCGGGCGATGCCCAGGTGACAGAGCAGGTCCGGCCGGTTCGATTTGATCTCGACCTCGAGTATCGTGTCGGCTGGGAAGAGCTCGCGAACATCCTCCCCGGGCACAGCACTCGGGTCCAGGATGAGGATCCCGGCGGCATCTTCACCCACGCCAAGCTCGATGGCCGAACAGAGCATGCCCTCCGATGGGATTCCCCGGAAGACCTGGCGCTCGATTCGTCGTTCTTTGAGGCGGGCTCCCGTGACCGCGAGCGGTACGCAATCGCCGACCGCGAGGTTCGTGGCTCCCGTCACCACTTCGACGGGACTCCCGCCGGTCGCGACCAGGGCAAGCTGCAGCTTGTCGGCATTGGGATGGGGTCGAAGGCCATCGACCCGGGCGACGATGACGCCCTCAAAGTCCAATCCCTGGTCGATGACGCGCTCGACCTCGCTGCCGGCGCGGGTGAGCCGGTCGATCAACGCCTGCCGATCGGGCAGGTCGACGTAATCCTTCAGCCAGCCGAGCGAGTAGCGCACTAGAACTGCCTCAAGAAGCGGACGTCATCTTCGAGGAACAGCCGGAGGTCGGCCACGTTGTATTTCAACATCGCCAGCCGCTCGAGGCCGGCTCCGAAGGCGAAGCCGGAATACAGGTCGGGATCGATTCCTCCGTTGCGCAGGACCTCTGGATGCACCATGCCTGCGCCCATGATTTCCAGCCAGCCCTCCTTGCAGCTGCGACAGCCACTCCCGCCGCAGAGGCCGCAGGAGACGGCCGCTCCGATACTCGGCTCCGTGAACGGAAAGTGGTCCCCGGTGATCCGGATCCGGCGATCGGGGCCGAAGAGCGAGCGGGCGAAGTACTCGATCGTCCCCTTCAGATCCGAGAGCCGGATGTCGCGATCGACGCAGAGCGCTTCCACCTGGTTGAATTGCGAGCCGTGCGCCGGGTCGGTCGCGTCGCGCCGGTAGACGGTGCCGGGAGCAATGATCCGGATGGGCGGTTGGTGCTGCTCCATGAAGCGGATCTGGACGGGTGAGGTATGGGTCCGCAGCAGAAGCCCGTCGTCCTCGAGATAGAACGAATCCATCGTTTCCCGCGCCGGATGCTCGGCAGGGATGTTGAGCGCCTCGAAGTTGTGGAATTCGTCTTCGACCTCCGGGCCGACCGCGACCTCGTAGCCGAGGCGGGAGAAGATCGCCTTGACCTCGCGCAGGAGCAACGTCAGCGGGTGAAGATGCCCACGACGCACCGGCCCCGGGACGAACGTCACGTCGGCCCACTCGGTTTCGGCCAGGGCCTCGAGACGCGCCGCCTGTAGTTGCCGCTCGCGGTTGGCCAGCAAACCATCGATCTCCGCCTTGATTGCGTTGGCGCGTGCCCCCATCGCCGCGCGCTGGTCGGGGGGGAGCGTGCCGACGCCCCGGAGCGCCGCCGTGATCGCGCCTTTCTTCCCGAGCAGCTCGACGCGAAGCCGTTCCAGCGCGGACTCGTCGGCGCCGGCCGCGATCCGCGCGCGCGCCTCGGTCAGAAGCTCGTCGAGGCCCTTGCCGTCACCCTGCTGCACTTAACCAATCCTCCAAGGCGCGCCAAATTCACATCGTGGGGGCAAGCCGGCGGACGAGCGGATCTTGTTGAGCGGCGCTAACTCAACCCGAGCCGGCCCCGTGCCGGCCCGATAAAGGCGAAGCGCAACTGGTTCCGCATCGTAGTTTTCAATCTTACCCTTTGGGCGGCGGCTTCGCGATCGTGATCAGCTCGCTGAACGACTCGGGGTCGCGCACGGCCAGCTCGGCGAGCATCTTGCGATTGATGTTCACACCCGCGGACTTGAGACCGTGCATGAACTGGTTGTATGGCAGGCCCTGGCTCCTCGTCGCGGCGTTGATCCTCGCGATCCAGAGCTTGCGCATGTCGCGCTTGCGTACGCGACGGTCGCGGTACGCGTACTCCAGGGAATGCAGGACGGCCTCGTTGGCCGGCCGGAAGAGGGTCCGGTGCGTCATGCGGAAGCCCTTGGCAAGCGCCAGCAGCCGCTTGTGGCGCTTGTGGGCGGCGACGCCCCGCTTTACGCGCGGCATCTCACTTGCCCTCCAGGTACGGAGCGACGCGGCGCAGCCGGCGCGCGTCCTTGCCGGTCAACACCAACAGCTTGCTGTACTGCCGCTTGCGTCGGGCGCTCTTGTGGCCGAGCAGGTGGCTCTTCTGCGCGTGCTGTCGCACCACCTTGCCGGTGCTGGTCACGCGGAAGCGTTTGGCCGAGGCGCGGTGAGTACGGATCTTTGGCATTGGTAGGCTCCTTTACGTCTTCGGCGCCGACGCCTTGGTTCGCGCTGCCACCTGGACCGGCGCGGATGCGGGTGCCGGAGTGGGGCCGGCAGCGCTGGCGGCCGGCGCCAGGATCATGATCATGTTCTTCCCTTCCAGCAGCGGCGTCCGCTCCACAGAGCTGATGTTCTTCAGCTCCAGTGCCATCCGGTCCAGCAACTTCTTGCCGATATCCTGGTGAACCATCTCCCTGCCACGGAACATGATGGTCAGCTTGACCTTGTCGCCCTCTTCGAGGAACGACTTGACGGCATGGAACTTCGTCTGGAAGTCATGCTCGCCGATCTTGGGCCGGAGCTTCATCTCCTTGACCTTGATGACATTGTGCTTGCGGCGTCCATCCTTGTCTTTCTTTAAGCTCTCGAATTTGAATTTGCCGTAGTCCATGATCCGTGCGACCGGAGGCTGCGCCTGCGGCGCGACCTCCACCAGGTCCATCTCGCGCTCGACCGCCAGGGCCTTGGCCCGATCGATGGTCATGACTCCCATCTGTTCGTTCCGATCGTCAATCACGCGTACTTCGCTCGCCCGGATCTGATCGTTAATCCGAAGTTCCCTAAATGCCGTGGATCAAACCTCCTTGAAACAAAAAAAGATAGCCGAGGCTATCCTTCTGTCCCTTGACCTCTTCGGCCCGGCCTGGAGGTGAGAGTCGGACAGCCTCTCTTAGCATGCGGGAGTATAGCACGCCCCGTCGCCGCCCAAGCCGTCCTAGAGCGGTAACCGGGCCTCCCCGTCGAGCTGGCGCAGGAATTCGTCGACAGGGACGGCGACCTGGTCGCCGCCTTCCCGCCGCCGGATGTTCAGCGTGCCCGCCTCTAACTCCTTGTCGCCAACCACGGCCATGTAGGGCACCTTTTGCAGCTGCGCCTGGCGGATCTTGGCCTGCATCCGCTCCGCCCGTGTATCGACCTCGACCCGGAGATCGCGGTCCCGAAAGCGATCCGCCAGCTTGGAGACGGCCTCGACATGGCGGTCTGCAATCGGGATGAAGACGAGCTGCACGGGGGCGAGCCAGACCGGGAAGGCGCCGCCATAGTGTTCGATCAGGTACGCCATGAAGCGTTCCATCGAGCCGATCGGCGCCCGATGCAGCATCACCGGCCTCTCCATCACCTGTTCCGACGTGACGTACTCGAGGCCGAAACGCTCCGGCAGCAGGAAGTCGATCTGGTTGGTCGAGAGGCTGAATTCCCGGCCGATCGCGTCCTTGATCTGCACGTCGAGCTTCGGCCCGTAGAACGCCGCCTCTCCGGGTGCTTCGGAGAAGGGATGGCCGGCAGCCTGCAGGGCACGCCGGGCCGCGTTCTGGGCTTTCTCCCAGACGGCCGGGTCCCCCATCCATTTCTGGCTCGAGTCATCGCGCAGTGAGAGCCTGAAATGAAAGTCCGTGATGCCGAACGCCCGGTAGACCTCGAGAATGAGCTGGACCACCCGCTCGAATTCCTCGTCGAGCTGGTCGGGGCGGCAAAAGATGTGCGCGTCGTTGATCGTGAAAGACCGCACCCGGATGAGGCCGGATACCTCACCGGACTTCTCATAGCGATAAACGTTGCCGAGCTCGGCCAGGCGGATCGGCAGATCGCGGAAGCTGTGAGCGTGACGCTGGAAGAGCCGGATGTGGTGCGGGCAGTTCATCGGCCGCAGCTGCCACTGCTCGTCCTCCATCTCTGACGGGGCATACATGGCGTCCCGGTAGCGCTCGCGGTGGCCGCTGACGTTGAAGAGGTCGAGCCGCGCGATGTCCGGGGTGTGGACGTGGGCGTAGCCGCGCCGCCGCTCCAGCTTGAGGACGTAGTCCTCCATCTGACGCCGGATCGCCGCGCCCCTGGGTGTGAGCAGGGGCAGGCCACGTCCGACCAGGTCGTCGATCATGAAGAGGTCGAGCTCTTTGCCGAGCTTGCGATGGTCCCGCTTGGCCGCTTCCTCGAGCGCCTTCAGGTGCTGATCGAGCTCGGCTTGCGTCGGAAATGCCGTCCCGTAAATCCTTGTAAGCATCTGGTTTTTTTCGCTGCCCTTCCAGTACGCACCGGCAATGGACAGTAACTTGAACGCACCAAGCTTGCCCGCGTCGGCGACGTGCGGACCGAGACACAGATCGACAAAGTCTCCGGTTCGATAGACGCGGGCGGTGCTGTCCGTCACCTTGTCCGCGATCACCTCGAGCTTGAGCGGCTGAAAGGAATCGGCGAAGAGCTTGACCGCCTGATCCCGTGGCAACTCTTCTTTGATGAAGCGCGGCGCGGCCCCTATGATCTCCCGCATCCGTCCTTCGATCCTGGGCAACTGGTCGGCGAGGAGCGGCTGCTTGAATCCGAAGTCGTAATAAAAGCCCTCATCGGTGGCGGGGCCGATGCCGATGATGGTGCCCGGAAAGAGGTCGAGGACCGCGGCGGCCATGACATGCGCGGTCGAATGACGGAGTGTTTCCAGGTCCTCGCTCATGACTGAACCCCCTTTTGGGTCAGCCGATTATACGGAGCGAGGTCTCAGCGCTCGGAACTAAACGGCCCGAAGACGCTGCAAGCCTGCGGGAACGTCCTCACGACTTATGAGACCGTCGTCCAGGGAGCCCTCGATGTCCGAGTGCACCTGAAAGATGATGGATAGTTGGTGCGCCAGGGGCAAGATTGGAGCTTTACGGGCTTGCCGTCTGAGCCGTTCTTGGCGGTTGGGGTCGGTGGCGCAGCAGCGGATGCTGCAGTATTTTGCCGTCACCTTTTTTACCAACGCCACACAACCCTGACGAGCGCAAACCTTAAGCGGAGTGGTTTGTTTCAAACCGTGAGCGACCTCCTGAATCCCTTGCCTTGCGGTCTCTGCCGAAACCGTTCCCCCGGCGCGTTTACTGATTATCCTCTCCACTCCCAGCGTGTCAAGCTTCCATCGCGCTTATCCACACATGGAAAAGGCGCAGAGGATTAATTGGGGAAAACAGTCTGTCGCGCTAGAGCGGCGTCGCGGGGACGCGAGGCTTGAGCGTGCCGGCCTTGCGTCGGGCGAGCAGGTCAGCAGCCACGCGGGGAAGCTCCGCCGCATCATCCACGCCGCGGATCCAGATGCCGTCCGTACCGAATCGCTTCGCGCGCCGGACCTGATGCGGCAGGGTGCATAGCGCGATGACGACGGGCCGCGGGAACCCCTGGGCGGCGGTCAGCAAGCCGAACACATAGGCGGTATCGGCCTCCCAGATATTCATGTCGAACAAGACGAGCTCGGGCTTGGTTCGCTCGCAAAGGACCTGCACATCAGACGCCGGCGACGGGGTCTCGACGATGGATCCCTCGGCCTCGAAGAGCTCGCGATACGCGATCGCCTGCCGCGGATCGTTCTCGAAAATCAGGAGCGTCATGCTCTCGCCCGCCTCACTGCCCGGTCCTGCCATCGGTCGAGCGAAATTATGGCATGGCCAGCCACTGGGCAAGCTGGGCACCGTCGACGTTGCCGCCCGTGAGGATGGCGACCGCCGGGCCCTCGATGGCAACCGTCCCCATGGCTGCAATCGCCGCGGCGCCACCGGGCTCGACCACAAGCTTTGCCTTCCCGGCGATGCCGCGAAGGGCATCAAGTATGGCCGCGTCCGTCACGGTGACGACATGATCGACGTATCGCTGGACCAGGGCCAGGTTCCGAGCTCGCGTATAGGGAGGCGCGAGGCCGTCCGCGACGGTCTCGATACGCTCCAGAGTCACCGGATGGCCTAGCGCGAGACTGCGACTCACCACGTTCGCGCCTTCAGGCTCGACGCCGATGACCCGGACTCGAGGGCGAAGGCTTTTCGCCGCCACCGCGACGCCCGAGATCAGGCCACCGCCGCCGACCGGTACCACGATCGTCTCGACGCCGGGCATGGCGGCCAGGATCTCCAACCCCACCGTTCCCTGGCCGTTGAGTACGGCGTCGTCATCGAAGGGATGGACCAGGTGCAGCCCCCGGCGGGCCTGCTCGGCCTCGAGGCGCGCCTGCCAGCTCGCAATCGGCGTCAACACGATCTCGGCGCCAAATCCCGCGATCGCCTCCAGCTTCGTTCGTTGCGCATCCTCTCGGATCACCACGACGCACGGGATGCCGAAAAGCTGGGCCGCATAGGCGAGGGCCTGGCCATGGTTGCCGGCCGACAGCGTGATGACACCGCGCGTCCGCTGGTCGTCGGTCAGCTGGATGACGGCATTGAGGGCGCCCCGGACTTTGAAGGAGCCGGTTCGCTGCAGGTTTTCGGCCTTCAGCCAGGGTGCGCCCGGTCCGAGAGCGTCACCGCGGAGCAGCGGCGTCGGCAGGATGTAGGGACGAATGCGCTCGGCTGCCGCCGTGATCTCCTGGAGGGAAACCTGAGCCGACTCGACCGCCACGCCTACAGGCTAGTGGTTGCCGGTTCAGTTCCAGATTCCGTGCAGGAGAACGTGATCGAGCAACTGGGCGAGCCAGCGGCGGAAGCGAGTGACCTTTGCCATCACGTCTATAACGCGCGGGGGGCCGGATGCCGTCAGCAGTTGTTTTGGGCGGGCTTGACGAGCGCCTGCGCGTAGCGGACAACGGATCGGTTGTAGCGCGGAAGGTACGTCGAGATGGCGGTCAGGGCCACGGCCACCGCCTCCCGTTCCCGTCCCAGGTCCGCCAACGCCAGGGCCATGAAAGTCGCCACCGCGCCATCGAGGTCATCCGAAGTTCGGTCGGCCTCCGCGCTAAGAAGGTTGAGCGCTCGTTGCGGATCGCCGAGGTTGCGGATCGAACTCGCCATCTGGATCACCGCTTGCCGTCGACGCGTCCCCTCGAGCCCCGCCTCGATGGCTGCCGAATACAGCGGGACGGCTCGATCCGGGTATCCGGTGGAGTCAAAGGCCGAAGCCTGCTCGAACAATCCGCGTGGATGCTTGGATGGAAGCTCGGCAACGAGGGCCTCCATGCGACGAACGAACTCGTCCCCGTCGCATCTATCAATCTCGGCCCAGGCCGCGGAGACCCGATCCTCCCAGTGGGCGTCCGGATCAGTCATTGCCGGAGTATGGCTGGTGGGCGCAACAGGAGTCGAACCTGTGACCTCTTCCTTGTCATGGAAGCGCTCGTACCAACTGAGCTATGCGCCCGCGCGCGCATTTTAGCCTACTGAATTCG